>NZ_BBSK01000149.1:0-48063 GCF_001319805.1 Burkholderia sp. E168m22 | reverse complement strand
AACACGATCGTCACGACCAGCGCCGCGCCCGTCAGTTTCAGCGTCGGCCACAGCTGGCCGAGCACGAGCGGCGCGACGTCGGTGTTCAGGATGTACGAGCGGCCGAACTCGCCGTGCAGCACGCGCCACAGGTAATGCACGTATTGCAGCGCGAGCGGTTCGTCGAGCCCCCATTCCTGGCGGATCGCGGCTTCGATCTCCGGCGTGCTCAACTGCTCGCCGATCAGGATGCTGACGATGTCGCCCGGCGCGAGATGCACGGCGGCGAACGACAGCGTGACCGCGGCCCACAGCACGAGCGCGCCGGTGGCGAGCCGCGTCGCGATCGGCGAACGCAGCCAGCGGCGCCATGCGGCCGGCGGCGCAGCGGCAGGCCGCGCGTCCGGGACGGAGACGAAAGCGGACGACGGACGGTTCATGGTCGATTCTCCTGTCGGGGCGGCGCGATGGGCGATGCGAGGCAGGCCGGCAAGCGTCGGCTTACTTCTTCACCCACACGTCGTACGGGTTCTCGGGCATCTGCGCGAACGAGCGGAAGCGCAAGCCCTGGACCGCCTTCGCGGCGGCGATCTGGTCTTCCGGCTCGTACAGCGGCAGCGCGTACGCCTGCTCGTTGATCGCGAAGTGCTGCAGCTCGCCGTACAGCTTCCTGCGCTCGGCGACGTTCTGCGTGCGCGCGGCCGCCTGCAGCCAGCGCGTCAGCTCGGGCGCCGCCGCACGGCTGTAGTTCAGCGCGCCGCCGCGATCGACGGGCAGGTAGTGGCCTTCGATGTCGATGCCGTCCGGCGGCGTGTTCGAGTTCGCGATCGAGCCGAACTTGCCGCTCTTGCGTGCCTCGACGTACGTGCCGTCGTCGACGTACTGGATCTTCAGGTCCACGCCGAGTCGTTGCCGCGCTTGCGCCTGCAGCGCCTGCAGCAGCACGTCGCGCTGGTCGCGCACGGTCGCCTGCGCCTGGACGACCGCGATCGTCAGCCGCTCACCGTTCTTCGTGCGGAAGCCGCCGCTGTCGCGCGCGCTCCAGCCGGCTTCGTCGAGCAGCTGGTTCGCGAGCTTCGGGTTGTTGCCGTAGGTCTTTTCGATCGACGCGTCGTAGAACGGATCGATCGGCGACGTGATGCCCCATGCGCGCGTGCGCTCGCCGCGGTAGATCGATTGCACGATGCCGGTCGTGTCGAGCCCTTCGAGCAGCGCGCGGCGCACCTTCACGTCCTGCGTCGGGCCGTAGCCGACGTTCAGGAACAGCGAGTACGGCGTGCCGGTGTTGAGCGCGCGGCGGTAGGTGAAATCGGCGTTCTTGCGGATCAGCGCGGCGTCGTTGCCCGACACGCCCTCGATCACGTCGACCTGGCCGGACAGCAGCGCGCCGGTACGGACCGACGATTCGGGCAGGAACCGGTAGACGACCCGGTCGAGATACGCGGGGCCCTGGTGGCCGGCGGTCGGCGGCGCCCAGCGATAGTCGGGATTCTTCGCGAACTCGATTTCCTGGCCCTTCACGTAGCGGCGCAGGATGAACGGGCCGGTGCCCGCGATGTCGGGGCCGCCCGATTTCAGGCCGGGGCGGTCGAATGCGTTCGGCGACAGCAGCGGCAGCCGGCCGGCGAACGTCAGGAACGGCGCATACGGCGCGTCGAGCGTGATGACGACCGTGTGCTCGTCCGGCGTCTTGACGTCGGCGACGTGCGAGATCAGCCGCGCGAGCTGGCTGCCGGCCGCATACGACAATTCGCGCGCATTCAGGAAATTGCGGGCGACGGCCTTCGCGTCGAACGGCGCGCCGTCGGTGAATTTCACGCCGTCGCGCAGCGTGAACGTATAGGTCTTGCCGTCGGCGGAGACCTTGTAGCCGGTCGCGAGCCACGGCACGTAGCTGCCGTCGGGCTTCTGCGCGAGCAGGCTTTCGTACGCGTTGCGCAGCAGCAGCTCGACCTTGTCCTGGCCGTTCAGTTGCGGGTTCAGCGTACGGGGCT
Source organism: Burkholderia sp. E168m22 (assembly GCF_001319805.1). NCBI lineage: Bacteria > Pseudomonadati > Pseudomonadota > Betaproteobacteria > Burkholderiales > Burkholderiaceae > Burkholderia > Burkholderia sp. E168m22. Next base: position 46,090 of record NZ_BBSK01000149.1, on the reverse strand, counting down.
CGGTTTCGACGCCCCAGGTCAGCGTGCCGCCCGCGACGGGCGCGCCCTGGGCGAACGCCGCATGCGGCAGCGCGAGCGCGAGCAGCAGCGCAACCGAGACGGTGCGGCGCGACGCGCGCAGCGCGGAATCCGGAAATGCGAATGTCATGCGAGAAAGCCTTTTACGAGGTGAATAGCGGTGGATGTGGTTCGCGTCGTTTATGTGGGCCGGCGCGGTACGTCACGTCACGCGTTTGCGTGGATGCGTTCGTGGTCCCGGGCGGTGTCGTCCGCGGCTGCGCCCGGGTAGAGATCCGGGATCAGGATTTTTCTCAACCAGACGAGCGGCGTGCCGAGCGCGTTCGTCGAGCGGTCGAACGGCTGGTAGCCGCTGCGCTCGTAATACGACTGCAACCACGGATGATTGGTCGCGGTCGCGAGATACGTCGCGGGGGCCTTGACCTGCGATGCCAGAAACTGCGTCTCGACGTGCGCGATCAGTGCGTGCCCGAATCCTTGTCGCTTGAACGCGGGGGCGACCGCGAACCAGTGCAGGAACGGATAGGGCGTGCGATGGCGTTCGCCGGGCACCCACGGAAACCGCACGGTTAACGTGGCCGCGAGGGCGGTACGGCCGTCGGGTGTCGCGTGTTCGAGCACGAACGTCGTTTCGCGCGCAACGGTCTGCGCGACGCGTTCGATCGGCGAGCGCGTGATCGTGAAGTGCACGCCCTGCGCGGCGAGCGGCGCGTAGGCGTCCTGCAGCAACGCGTAGACGGCCGGCACATCGTCCGCGCCGGCGATGCGGATCGTATCGGTCATGGCGCGGTGCCTTCGAAGTCCGGTTGATGCGTGGTCGTGCGCGCGTGCGGGGCTCGCGCGTTCGACCCGCCGAGCGTGCCGCGCGCCGCCGCGGTGTCGTGATCGTCGTCGGCAGGTACGCCGGCGAGCAACCGCAGCGACGCAATCCGCGGCGCGGCATCGGCGACCGGCGTGTCGACGACGAATTCGGCAATCCCGTGACGACGATGCAATGCGTCGAGCTCGCGCAGCACGTCGTCGCGCGTGCCGTGCACGATCCGTGTTTCGCGCGGTTCGATCCGGTGCGGGCCGCCGCCGGCCTGGCGGATGTATGCATGCGCCTGTTCGAGGCTGCCGACGTTGACGGCGGGCGTGTCGCCTACCTGCACGCGAAAACCCTGATGTCCGCTCGCGAGCTGCGCCGCCGCGTCGCGGGTGTCGGCGACGATCGCGGAGACGGCCAGCAGCGGCGTGCGGCCACCCGACGCTTCGCGATAGGTGTCGAACGTGCGTTCCAGATCCGTCGCGGAGGCATTCAGGTGCGACGCGTAGACGAACGCCCAGCCGAGCCGCGCGGCGAGCGTGGCGCTTTCCGCGCTCGCGCCGAGCAGGAACGGTTGCGCGGGCACCGGCGGGCGTGGCGTCGCATGCAGCGTGGCGCCGCCATCCTGGCCGGCTGCATCGGCTGTCGCATCGTCACCCTTGAGATGGCGATTCAGCTCGTCGGCCAGGTCGGCGAAAGACGCGCGCCGCGCCGGATCGTAGCCGGCCTGCAGCGCACGGGTCGACAGCGGCAGGCCGCCCGGCGCCTTACCGATGCCGAGGTCGACGCGGCCGGGTGCGAGCGACGCGAGCAGGTTGAAATTTTCCGCGATCTTGTACGGACTGTAGTGCTGCAGCATCACGCCGCCCGATCCGACCCGAATGCGCCGCGTATGCGCGAGCACGTGGGCGATCACGATTTCCGGCGACGGGCATGCGAGCGCGGCGGTGTTGTGATGTTCGGCGAGCCAGTAGCGGTGATAGCCGGCCGCATCGGCGAAGCGTGCGAGCGATACGCTGCGCGCCAGTGCGTCGGCGGCGGTTTCTCCGGGTGCGACGGGGCTCTTGTCGAGCACGCTCAAGCGGAACGGCAGCGCGGACAAAGCGGACAAATCGAAGTGGGAACGGAGGGCGTCGAACGTCATGATGATGCGATCGGCGCGGGTCGAAACGGCCTGATCAACGGATTTTGCATGCCGAATTATTTTGCGTCGACGTTCGCACGGTCAAACAATCAAGAAGAATATCGAAAGCCGAAAATATTCGTTCCGGCCGCCCGGGGGGCTTGCGCTATGGTCGTTGGCTGCGCGCCTCGCGGCGCGTGCGTGGAGCCTGCCCGACGATCCGGCGCGCGTACGCTCGCCGTCGCGCTGTTCGCGGGCACGCTCCGATTCTCCGATCGAACGGAATCAAGAGGAATGCGAATGAACCAGCAACGCGAACGACGTAAGGCCCTCACGGCGACCGGAGCCGCGTCATGAGTGGCGCACGCAGACGGCTGAAGACGCTCGTCGGCGCGGCGAGCGTGCTCTACGCGCCCGGCGATGCGGATGTCGCACAGGGCGTGCGGCGCGCGGCGTCGCTCGCGCGCAAGGCGGAAGCCGAGAAGATCACCGGCCTCTTTACCGCCGACCTGTTGCAGGCCGATGCGGCGGGCCTCGCCGGGACCACCGGCAGCCAGGAGCCGATCGTCGCGCTGGCGGCGCTGAGCCAGGCGACATCGGCCATCGGGCTCGTCGCGACGGTGTCGACCACGTATCACCATCCATACAACCTCGCACGGCTGATCGGCACGCTCGATCACGTGAGCGGCGGCCGCGCCGCGTGGAATGCGGTCACGTCGTCGGTCGGCGAGGAGAATTTCGGCGATGCCGCGTTGCCCGACCCGGAGCAGCGTTATGCGCGCGCGGCCGAATTCGTCGAAGTCGTCAACGCGCTGTTCGACGCGAACGATCCGCGCGCGACGCGGCGCGGGCCGGGCGGCGGCATCTCGGTCGATCCGTTGAAGCTCGGCGCGATCGACTATCGCGGCGCGCATTTCCAGGTGCAGGGGCCGCTGAACGTGCCGCCGTCGCCGCAACGGCGGCCGGTGCTGTTCCAGGCGGGGCAGTCGGCAAGCGGCGTGGCGCTCGGCGCGCGCTATGCGGAAGTCGTCTACACGTCGCAGCCGACGCTCGACGATGCGCGCCTGTTCGTCGCCGAGCTGCACCGGCAGGCGGCCGCATTCGGTCGCGGCGACCGGCCGCCGCTCGTGATGAACTCGTTTCATTCGGTGATCGGCGAATCCGATGCCGACGTCGCGCGGCGCTTGCGCGACAAGCATGAACGCATCGATTACGAACAAGGCAGGCTGAAGCTCGCCGACATGCTGGGCGGCGGCGTCGACCTGAGCGGCCTGCCGCTCGACCAGCCGTTGCCGTCATCGCTGCTGCCGGCGATCGACAGCGTGCACCGCCGGCGCGGACGCGTGGCGATCTTCGTCGGCTACGCGCGCCAGCGGCTGACGCTGCGCGAGCTGATCATCCGCGCGCAGGAGACCGGCCACTGGTTCGTCGCCGGCACGCCGGAGCAGCTCGCCGACGCGATCGAGACGCGTTATCGCGCGGGGCTCGTCGACGTGCTGTCGCTGCACGGGCTCGGCCAGCCGGACCAGGAGGACCTGCTGCTCAACGGCTTGCTGCCCGAATTGCGGCGGCGCGATTTGCTCGATACCGACTATGTGGGCGGCGATTTCCGCGCGAATCTGGAACTGCCGGCGTTGCGGCGCGAGGCCGTGGCGGCGTGAGCGGATGACCCGCGTACCGGGCGAGGACGTTGGCCGGTGCGCGGTGCGGCGCATATCGCGCGATCAGATATCCATCGCAAAAATAACCATTTGGTACACGCTTCGGCGCGCATTACAGTCACGCCTCCTGCCGGCTGCCACGCCGGTCGTTCCGACGTTATTTCAGAAATGCGCCACATGAATCGTTTGATGCGTTCCAGGGTCCGCCGCGTCGCGGCCGCGCTGTTCGTGCTCGGCCTCGCGCCGGTTTCCCATGCGGCCCAGCCGACGTTGCGCGTCGGCATCGACGCCGAGTCGTACCCGCCGTTCTTTTCGAAAGATGCCGGCGGCAAGTGGAAGGGCTGGGAAATCGACGTGCTCGATGCCGCATGCGGCAAGCTGAACGTACGGTGCGAACTCACCGACATTGCGTGGGACGGCCTGATTCCGGCGTTGCAGAACCGCAAGATCGACGTGATCTGGTCGTCGATGACGATCACCGGCGAGCGGCAGAAAGCCATCGATTTCAGCCGTGCGTATTACGAATCGCCGACGGTGTTCGTCGGCGCGAAAAGCGACCGGCGCCGCGTCGACTGCGCGGTGCCCACGACCTTCAAGGGCAGCGTGATCGGCGTCGAGGCCGGCACGAACTTCTCGGCGTTCCTCGATGCCCGCTTCAAGCAGGACGCGCAGATCAAGGCGTTCGACAAGTTCGACAATGCGCTCGCGGATCTGGTGTCCGGCCGCGTCGACTACGTGCAGGAAGGCAAGGGGCTGTTCACGGCGTTCCTCGCGTCGCGCGACGGCAAGGACTTCGAGGTCAAGGCCACGTGCGCGGACAATCCGGTGCTGGGCCTCGGCATCGGCGCGGGCGTGCGCCACGGCGATGCGCTGCGCGGCAAGCTGTCGACCGCGATCGCGCAATTGCAGCAGGACGGCACGTGGGATGCGATCACCGCCCGCTATCCGAACCTGAAGGGCACGATCGAGAAGGGTCGTTGAGCGCATGGCCGCGGACGATTCGCTGCTCGCGTTGCTCGCCTTCGGCGACGGCGGTTATGGCCGCGTGTTCGCGGGTGCGTTCGCGCTGACGTTCGGCGTCGCGGCCGCGTCGTTCTGCACCGGCGTGCTGCTCGGCATCGCCGGCGCGCTCGGCAAGCTGTCGCGATACGCGGCGTTCGTGTGGCTGGCGCGGCTCTACACGATGCTCGTGCGCGCGCTGCCGGAGTTGTTGTGCCTGCTGCTCGCGTTCTACGCGGTCGCACCGGCCATCGAGAACGCGCTGCACGGCAGCGGCATCGTTTCCGGCGACTTCGCGTTCGACCCGTTCGTCGTCGCCGCGCTATCGCTCGGTTTCATCCAGGGCGCGTATCTCACCGACATCTTCCGCGCGGCGCTCGCCAACGTGCCGGTCGGCCAGATCGAAGCCGCGCACGCGTACGGGATGACGCCCTGGCAGACGTTCACGCGCATCCGGCTCCCGGCCGCGGCGCGGCTCGCGCTGCCGGGCGTCGGCAACGTGTGGCTGAACGCGACCAAGGACGCGTCGTTCATCAGCGTGCTCGGATCGTTCACGGATCTGCTGAAGGCGAGCCAGCTCGCGGCCGGTGCGACGCGGCACTACGTATTCTTCTATCTGGTCACGGCCGCGCTGTTCCTGCTGCTGAGCATCACGTCGACCGGCATTTTCGCGGCGCTGGAGCGGCATGCGAATCGCGGCACGAGGCGCGCGACGACATGATCTTCTCGCTGCCGTTCCTGCTCGACACGGTGATGCCGAAGCTGCTCGCCGCGGTGCCGACCACGCTCGCGCTGACGCTCCTATCGGGTGCGGCCAGCGTGCTGCTGGGCGTGCCGCTCGCGCTCGCCGCCGGTGCGCGCCATACGCCGCTGCGCTGGTCCGCGCGCGGCTGGCTGATGCTGATCCGCGGCACGCCGCTGCTCGTTCAGCTTTATCTGCTGTACTACGGATTCGGGCAGATCGTGCCGCGCGAATGGATGCGCGACAGCTGGGCGTCGCCGCTGCTGCGCGACGCGTTCTGGTACGCGATCGTCGCGCTGAGCGTGAACGAGAGCGCGTACGTCGCGACGATCCTGCGCGGCGCGATCGCCGGCGTGCCGGCCGGCGAGATCGAGGCCGGCCACGCCTACGGGATGACGCGCACGCAGGTGCTGCGCCGCATCGTCGGCCCGCGTGCGTGGCGGCTTGCGCTGCCCGCGCTCACCGGCGAGGCCATCCTGCTGCTGAAATCGACCGTCCTCGCGTCGACCGTGACCGTATTCGACGTGATGGGCACGGCCAATACGCTGCGCTTCGAGACGTTGCGCGTGTACGAACCGCTGGCCGGTGCGGCGATCGTCTATGTCGTGCTGGTCGCGCTGCTGACCATTCCCGCCGCCCGTCTCGAGCAGCGCATCAATCGCTACCTGACGCGCCAGCCCGACGAACGCGTGCCTGCCCGGCGCCGCCGCGCGTCGTCGGGCGCGTGGGCGGCACCCAACTGATTCCTGCCTTGGTACCGATTTCGACGATGTCCGATCCTCGCCCCTTGCTGTTTTCCCTGTATGAACAAGCCAGCGTCGGCTGCGGCGGCGCGCCGAGCCTGTGGACCCATCCGGCCGACGAACGGCTGCGCGCGAATACCCTTGCGTTCTGGTCGAACCTCGCGCGCACGGCCGAGCAGGCCGAGCTCGACATGCTGTTCTTCGCGGACGTGCTCGGCCTGTACGACGTCTATGGCGGATCGGCCGACGCGGCGGTGCAGTGGGCGGTCGAGGCGCCCGCGAACGACCCGATGATGCTGATCCCGGCGCTCGTTGCGCAGACCGAACGGCTCGCGTTCGGCGTGACGGCGAGCACGACCTACGAGCACCCGTTCGCGCTTGCGCGTCGCTTCAGCACGCTCGATCACCTGAGCAACGGCCGGATCGGCTGGAACATCGTGACGTCCTACCTGACGAGCGCGGCGCGCAACTTCGGGCTCGACCAGATGATCGGCCATGACGAACGCTACGCACGCGCCGAGGAATTTCTCGACGTCGTGTACAAGCTGTGGGAGGGAAGCTGGGCGGACGACGCGGTCGTCGCCGACAAGCACGCGCCGCGCTATGCGCGAGGCGAGCGCGTGCGGCCGATCGCGCACGAAGGCGCGCACTATCGCGTGCAGGGGCCGCACGTGTGCGCGCCGTCGCCGCAGCGCTCGCCCGTGCTGATCCAGGCCGGCTGGTCGGGGCGTGGGCGCGCGTTCGCGGCGAAGCACGCGGAGGTGGTGTTCGTCGCGAAATCGAATCCGCACGAGATTCGCACGGGCCTCGACGAGATTCGGCGGCTCGCGGCCGAACGCGGCCGCGCGGCGGACGACGTGAAGTCGCTGACGGTGCTGCGGATCGTCACGGCGCGCTCGTCGAGCGACGCGAAGGAGAAGTATCACTCGCTGCAGCAGCACTATCACCAGCACGCGCAACTCGTCAGCTATGCGGGCGACACCGGCATCGACATCGACCGCTATGCGGACGACGAACCGCTGACGACGCAGACGGAAGGGCTGACGTCCTACGTGGTGCGGCCGGACGGCAGCGGCAAGCCGCTCACCGCCGGCGACGTGCGGCGCAAGTTCGCGAGCGTCACGCGCGGCACCGACCTGATCCTCGTCGGCGCGCCGGACGAAGTCGCGGATCAGCTCGCCGAGCATGCGCGGCAGTCGACGACGAGCGGCTACATGCTCAATCCGCTGATCAGCCCGGGCACGCTCGACGATTTCGCCGAACTGATCGTGCCTGAGCTGAAGAAGCGCGGCCTGTACCGGACGTCGCCGGCGGGCGGCACCTTCCGTTCACGGCTGGGCGGCGGCGACCGCCTGCCGGACACGGCCTATGGCGCATCGTTCCGGTTTCCCGTGCCGGAAGCGGTCTGACCAGCCGATCAATGCCGAACGACTTTCATCGGAGTGGCGTGACATGATCGATGACGTACTGTTCCTGCCGCAACTGCATCGTGCCGACCGGGATCGTCCGGCATGAATAGCGCGACGAACGAAACCATGGAGGCGACGCGGCGCGAAGCTCGACCCCATCGATCGGCATCGCCGCCCGTCCTGAGCGTCACGGGCATCGCGAAACGCTTCGACGCGACCGTCGCGCTGGCGGCGCTCGACCTGTCGATCGGCGCCGGCGAAGTCGTCGCGCTGATGGGCGCGAACGGCGCGGGCAAGTCGACTTTCGTCAAGATCCTGAGCGGCGCGCTGCAAGCGGACGGCGGCACGCTGACGCTGCGCGGCGAACCATATCGGCCGGCGTCGCCGCACGCGGCCAAGCGGCTCGGCGTCGCGACCGTGCACCAGTCGGTGGCTGACGCCGTCGTGCCGACGCTGTCGATCGCCGACAACCTGCTGCTCGACCGGCTGTGCGACCCGGCGTCGCCGTGGCGCGCGCCGCCGGCCGCGCGGCGTGCCGCGGCGCGTTCGCTTGCCGCACGGGTCGGGCTCGACGCCGATCTGGCGGCGCCGCTCGCATCGCTGTCGCTGGCCGACCAGCAGCGCGTGACTCTGGCCCGTGCGCTGGCCGGCCAGCCGTCGTTGCTGATCCTCGACGAGCCGACCGCCAGCCTGTCGGCGGCGGAGGCCGAGCGGCTGTTCGAGCTGGTGGACGCGTTGCGCCGCGATGGCGTCGCCATCCTGCTGGTGTCGCATCGGCTCGGCGACTTGCGTCGTATCGCGGATCGCGCGGCGATCGTCCGCGATGGCCGGATCGTCGCGGATCTGGCCGCGCCGATCGATTTCGACGCCGCGGTGGAAACGATGATCGGCCGGCCGTTGCCGCGTACGCGTGCCGTGGCGCCGGAGCGGGTCGCACCGGCCGAATCCGGGCCCGGATCAGGCTTCAGCGTGCGGCAGATCCGGCTGACGCCGACCAGCACGCCGTTCGACCTCGATGTCCGGCGCGGCGAGATCGTCGCGATCGCGGGCCCGGTCGGCGGCGGCAAGTCGCGCTTCGCGCGGACGATCTTCGGCGCGGTGCGGGCGGCCGGCGGCGAGATGACGCTCGACGGACGGCCATGGCGGCCACGAACGCCCGCCGATGCGATTCGCGCCGGCGTATTCCTGGCCGGCGAGGATCGCTGGCGCACGTCGCTGTTTCCCGACAGCGTCCCGTTCGCGTCGATCGCCGGCACCATCGGCTTTCCATTTCTGGCGCGCTGGTTCGTGAGCGGTGCGGTGCGCCGAACGCGCGAACGCACGGCGGCCGCCGCGGCGATCGCGCGGTTCGGGATTCGCTGCGAGGGGCCGGACGATCGCGTCGCGCACCTGTCCGGCGGCAACCAGCAGAAGGTCGTGCTCGCGCGCTGGCACGCCGAGCCGGCGCGGCTGTTGCTGCTCGACGAACCGTTCCAGGGCATCGATGCGGGCGCGCGCGCCGATATCGTCGATACGCTGCGGCGTCATGCGCATGAGCGCACGACGATCGTATTCGTCAGCGATCTCGAGGAAGCTGCCGAGATCGCCGATCGTATCGTGCGGTTCGATCGCGCGACGCTCGATGGCCTGTCTCCGACTTCCTCCATCGTGGGTGCCTGCTCATGAAACCCGTGACTTCTTCTTCCGCTGTGCGTCAAGCCGCATCCGTCGAACGGTCGTCGCGCCGCGGGCCGGCACGCATCCGCGATGCGCTCGAGCGGACGGGCATCCTGCTCGTGCTGGCCGTTCTCGTGGTCGTGTTCGCGCTCAGGGAGCCTGCGTTCCTGAACCTCGACAATCTGTTCAGCATCCTCCAGGCGGTGTCGATCGTCGCGTTGCTCGGCATCGGCGTGACGGTCACGCTCGCGGCCGGCGGCTTCGACCTGTCGGTCGGCAGCGTGGCCGCGACCGCGCAGATGGCCGCGAGCTACGTGCTGGTCGTCTGGCACGGAAGCGCGTGGGCGGCCGTGTTCGCCTGTGTCGTGCTCGGCGTGGCCGCCGGCTTGTTCAACGGCTTGCTGATCACGCGGCTGCGGGTGCCCGACCAGCTCGCGACGCTCGGCACGCTGTTCCTGCTGGCCGGCCTGCAGTTGATCCCGACCGGTGGCCGCTCGCTCGCGACCGGCTCCGTGCTGCCCGACGGCACGGACGCGACGGGCGTGTTCCCCGACGCGTTCCTCGCGCTCGGCCGGCTGCGCGTGTTCGACGTCGTACCGTTGCCGGTGCTGCTGCTCGCGGCGGTGACGGTGCTGGCCTGCGTCACGATGGAAGCGACGCGCTGGGGCCGCGTGATCTATGCGATCGGCGGCAACGAAACGGCTGCGCGATTGGCCGGTGCGCCGGCCGCGCGCTACCGTATCGCCGCGTATGTCGTGTCGGGCGCGATCGCGTCGCTGGGCGGCGTGCTGATCGCCGCGCGGGTCGGCCGCGGCGACGTCAGCGCGGGCCATTCGCTGCTGCTCGACGCGGTGGCCGCCGCGCTGATCGGTTACGCGGTGTGGGGCGCGAAGCGGCCCAACGTGTTCGGCACGGTCGTCGGCGCGGTGTTCGTCGGCGTGCTGCTCAACGGGCTGACGATGCTGAACGCTCCCTACTATATGCAGGACTTCATCAAGGGCGTGCTGCTCGTGTTGGCCCTCGCGTTTACGTTCGGCATCGGTCGTCGGGCGGATGCCCGGGCGTGACGGGTGAGGTCGCAAGCCTTGGTACAGGCACGGACTGGTTCGAATAACCCGAAGGCCTGACTGTTTGTTATCCAAAGTAATATCGATTGCCGAATCGGTCGGTTTGAGTTCGCGTGCCGTGCTGATAGATTGAGCCGATATCGTCCTGTACGGAGACAGACCCGCCATGCGCTCGTTGCTTCGCCGAAAGTCGCGCCTCGAACCGAAACTCGGTGCACTCGTATTGGGCGCCGCACTCGCGCTCGGTATGCCCGCGGCACACGCCGGCCCGCTCAAGGGGGCACCCGCGCCGTTCGACAAGGGCGGCGTGAAGATCGCGCTCGTCAACTACCTGTCGACCGGCGATTTCTTCCAGGCCTACGAAGCCGGCGCGCAGAAGCAGGCACGCGCGCTCGGCGTCGATCTGCGTATCTACGAAGGCCGGCAGGACGCGGCCGAGCAACGCGAGCAGATTCAGCAGGCGATCAGCATCGGCGTGTCAGCGATCATCGTCAATCACGGCTTGCCGGAATCGCTGAAGGACGTCGTTCAGCGTGCGCTCGACAAAGGCATCAAGGTCGTCGCGTTCGACGTCGATCTCGCCAATCCGAAGGTGCCGCAGATCGAGCAGAACGATCGCGACCTCGCGAACCTGCTGCTCGATCAGGCCGTGAAGGACAACGGCGACGCGTTCTCGGCCGGGTACGTGTACGTGGCCGGATTCGCGCCGCTCGACCGGCGCGACGCCGCGTGGCGCGATTTCAAGCGCGCGCACCCGAAGGTGCAGGAAAAGGCGCGCTGGGGCACCGTCGACAATCCGATCGCGCAGTCGGTCGCGAACCAGGCGGCCGCTGCGTACCGTGCGAATCCGGACATTCGCGTCGTGTTCGCGCCGTACGACGAGTTCGCGCGCGGCGCGAAGCTCGCGGCCGACGAGGCCAGGCTCTCGTCGAAAATTCGCATTTACAGCGCGGACGTGTCGACGGCCGACATCGCGGCCATCCGCGCGCCGAACAGCGCGTGGGTCGCGACGGCCGCGACCAATCCGGCGGTCGTCGGCGCGGTGTCGGTGCGGGCCGCGGCGTTGCTGGTCGCCGGGCAAAACCCGGGCGCGCGCATCGCGGTCAAGCCGACGCTGATCACGCGCGACGACCTCGTGAAGAACGACATTCATACCGTGGCCGAACTCGGCGCGAAGTTTCCGGCGTTTCGCGCGAGCGACGCGGCGACGGCCGCGTGGATTCCGGCGCTCGACTGATCGCGCTGGCACGCAGCGAACCGATCGGTCGCCTGCGTGCCGCCTACCCATGACTCGACCATGACGACCCTGAACGACTATCTCGCGCAAAAGCGCGATGCGTGGCATGCGAAGCAGCAGGCCGCCCGCAACGATCCCGATTTCAAGGCGACGCCGCTGAAGGCGACCGTGCGCGCGCTCGGTCGCAGCGGCGTGCGCGAGATCCGGATTCGCGATTTCCAGGTGATCAGCGACAGCCCGCCCGATTTCGCGGGCTACAACCTCGGGCCCGCATCGCCGGAACTGCAACTCGGCGTGCTCGGCAGTTGCCTCACGCACATCACGTTGATCCAGGCCGCGGAGCGGGGGCTGAAGATCGACGCGATCGAAGTCGAAGTCACCGGCGATCAGCATCCGCTCGCGCAGCAGCCGGGATTCGAGCATGTGCCGGTATTCCCGCACAACCTCCGCTATACGCTGGACATCGTGTCGCCGGAGCCGCCGGAGGCGATCCGTGCATTGCATCAGGCGGTGGAGGAGGTGTGCCCGATCTTCAACCTGCTGAGGCTGCCGCAGCACATCGACGGGGAATTGCGGCATACCAGCGCGTGATGCGCTGACGCGTTGTTGCACGGCCAAGTTTGGAAGTGCAATCGAGGTATTGTGATAAGAATACTTATCCTAATGGTCGTGAAGCGAATGCGTGGCGTTGACGGATTCGCACCATCGCGCGCCCGAGGAGGGCGGTCACGACGCTAGTTGCCGGGTTCCTTCGTCACGTCATGACGATAGGCGCGCGGCGAGCAGCCCACGATGCGTTTGAACGCATGGCCGAACGCACTATCCGAGTCGTAGCCGAGCCGCTGCGCGATCGCCGAGATCGACGCGTTCGAGCGGCGCAGTTCGCGCATCGCCAGCTGTATCCGCCACCGCAGCACGTATTCGAGCGGCCCGAACCCCAGTCGCCGCTTGAAATGCAGCGCGAACGTCGAACGCGACACGTGGCAGCAGGCCGCCAGTGCATCGACGGTCCAGCGCCGCTCGGGCGCCGCGTGAATCGCGGCCAGCGCCGCGCTGACCCGCGCATCCGCGAACCCCGCCAGCCACCCGACATCGCCGTTCGCGCCGGCGTCCACGTAGCGCCGCAGGATCTGCACCAGCATCATGTGTCCGAGATGTCGAACCATCAGCGACCCGCCCGGCGACGACGCGCCGAATTCCCGTGCGAGCTGCTGCAGCGACCAGCGCAGCACCGCCGCCGGTTCGGAATCGCCGCTCACGATCACCACGGGCGGCAGGCTGCCGAGCAGCAGCGGCATGCGTTCCTCGTACGCGAAGCGGCCGCCGATCAGAAAGCAGTCGGCTGGCTCGCCGTAGTGCGCGATACCGCGCTCGAGATGCCGGTACACGTCGGCGGCCGGCACCGGCGCGACCGACGGATCGCTCGCCAGCGAAAATGCCCGCGGCGCGGCGAGCAGGAAGCAGTCTCCCGTGCGCAGCCGGACGGGCGGCCCCGCACCGTCGACGGTCAGCCAGCAACTCCCTTCGACTACCGCGTTGAACTTGATTCCGTCGGGCGGGGGAAGGTCGACCGCCCACGGGCCGCCGGCGCGCAGGCCGGTGAAAAACGAGTCGCGCGTTTCCAGCAGCGACAGCACTTCCGAAAGCGGGTCCACGCGCATTCTCCGGACGACCTCGACGAAAAACCGGATTCTATTGCATTCACAGTCCGGATGCGCGGCCGGAGAATGTGCTCGTGCAGTGACGCGGCCGACGGGCGGCCGCGTGCTTCGCGTACCGTTCCTGGAGCCTTCGATGACGAGCAGGCAGCATCCCCTTCATTCCGGATTCGACGCCGCCTCGACGGCGAGCGACGTCCTGGCCGGCCTCGATCTGCACGGCAAGACCGCCATCGTCACGGGCGGCCATTCGGGTCTCGGCCTCGAAACCACGCGGGCACTGGCGCAGGCCGGTGCGCACGTCGTCGTCGGCGCACGGAGCGCCGCGGCCGCGCGCGAAGCGACGCGCGGCATCGCGGGCGTGGAGGTCGCGCCGCTCGAACTCGCGGACGCCGCGAGCGTGGCCGCATTCGCCGCGCGGTTCGTCGATGCGGGACGCCACGTGCATATCGTCATCAACAGCGCGGGCATCATGGCGTGCCCGGAGACTCGCTTGGGCGACGGTCGGGAAGCGCAGTTGGCCGTCAATCACCTCGGTCACTACGCGCTCGTCAACCGGCTGTGGCCCGTGCTCGCGCATGGCGACGGCGCCCGCGTGGTGGCGGTGTCGTCGCTCGGGCACCGGCTGTCGCCGATTCGCTGGGACGATATCGATTTCGCGCGCGGTTACGACAAATGGCTCGCGTACGGGCAGTCGAAAACCGCCAATGCGTTGTTCGCGGTGCAGCTCGACATGCTCGGCGCGCCGTTCGGCGTCCGCGCGTATTCGCTGCATCCGGGCAAGATCGCGACGCCGCTGCAGCGTCATTTGACGCGCGAGGAAATGATGGCGCAGGGCTGGGTCGACGAACACGGCGTGCCGATCGATCCGACGTTCAAGACGCCCGCGCAGGGAGCGGCAACGCAGGTATGGGCGGCGACGTCGCCGCGCCTGGCCGATCTCGGCGGTGTCTATTGCGAGGATTGCGATGTTGCGGCGGTGACCCGCGGCAACGAGGAATCGGGCGTGCGCCCGCACGCGATCGATCCGGAGGAGGCGGCGCGGCTGTGGGCGTGGTCCGCGGCAGCGACGGGCGTCGATGCCTTTGCGGCGCGGGGCTGACGCCCAGGCATTTGCCAGGCCGGGCGCCGCGCGGGTATCGGCGGCGGTTCGATACTCGCGCGCGGCAAGCTATCCGCGCGCTTGCCGCAGCGCGCGCCCCATCTCCGCGATCGGCATTGCGACGATCGAATTCAGCAACCGCATTTCCCCGGCGTCCGGATGCGCGATGTTTCGCACTTCATCGAGCGTCTGCTCGACGTGACGATCGAGCGGCTCGAGAAAGCGCTGCAGTTCGCTGGCGGCCGCCTTGTCCCTGAGCCCGAGCGCCTGACCGAACGCGACCAGTGCATTCGCGTCGATATCGACGAACCGCGTCGCATTCCCGAGCGGCATCGTCAGCTCGCAGTGCGGCCAGTGATCGCCGCGATGGTCGGGCCGGTGCGTCGGCGTGTGATACACGACCGTGCTGACGATGTCGTAGAACGGCGCGAGCCGGTAGCCGCGCGCGTCGACGAAGAACGACAGGTTCTTCAGGTGCGCGTCGGCATTGCCGACCACCACGTTGAACACGGTCCAGCGGAACACCGACAGGCGTGTCAGTGCGCGCGTGCTGGTGCGCTCGATCGCGCGGGCGAGCTCCTGCGCATTGGCGCGCTGGTACTTGAAGCCGCGGTCGTAGTTGAGCAGTTGCATCGCGTCGATCGTATGCACGCGCGCGGCCGGTTCGGACGCGACGTCGCGGTCGAACCGGTCGATCACGTAGCAGGCGGACGGCGCGCGCAGGAAATGCACGTCCGGCACGTCGAGCCCCATCTTCTTCGCGAGCTGCATGCAGAAGAACTCGTTGATCGCCGAATGCGGATAGCCGGCCGCGCGCATGTCGGGTTTGAGCAGGTGCATCGACGGTTCGCTGCCGACCGGCTCGAGCAGCGCGTAGTCGGGCGCATCGCCGCGCAACACCAGCAGCAGCTTCTGCTGCGCGCCGGCCGCCGACATGCGCTTGGGCGCGGTGGCGGTCAGCGCGCGCTCGGGCATCGCCTGGATCCGGCGCTCGAGTTCGTCGAGCGGCAGCGGCTGCAGGCCGCCGGGCGTTTCCTGCTCGCCATCGGCCAGCAGCGTCAGCGCGCCGGCCGATTCGCGGCCGAAGTATGCGAGCAGGCCCCACGCGTCGGCCGCATCGACCTTCGCCTCGCGCGCGAGCGACGTGCGCATGCCCTCCTCGGGCAGCAGGTTGTCGAAGAACCACTGGACCGGGCGATCGGTCGATGTGTCGGTGAACACGCCCGCGCGCAGCGGAAACGCCGGCGACAGCGGATATGCGACGGGTGACGCGAGCCATTGCGGGTCGTACGCGAACGACCAGATCCCCTTGTCGTCTGTCAGCGTGCCCATGCGCACGCCGTTCGCGGATGCGATCAGCGTTCTAGCCGCCATGGCTGCTCCTGCGGCGTTGCGCGGCCTTC
Organism: Burkholderia sp. E168m22; assembly: GCF_001319805.1. NCBI lineage: Bacteria > Pseudomonadati > Pseudomonadota > Betaproteobacteria > Burkholderiales > Burkholderiaceae > Burkholderia > Burkholderia sp. E168m22. The sequence goes on along the minus strand of NZ_BBSK01000149.1, from coordinate 30,467 downwards.
AGCGCGGTGGCTTCGGAGATCTCGATCGACGACTCGGCATACAGCCGCACGCCCAGTTCGCCCAGCAGCAGCATGACCTTGCCGATTTGCGCGGTCGGCTTGCCGGCTTCCACCTGGCTGATGAATTTCGGCGACAGCCCGGTCGCGTTCGCGAGCTCGTCCCGCGTGAATCCCTGCTGGATCCGCGCCGCGCGAATGAAGTGGGCGAGCGCGCCGATCGTGTCGACGGATTGGGACTCCGACATAACGTTCTCCGTGCTTCGTATCTGATCGGGAACAGTATTGCATACCTCATCGGATTCGGCAGCATTTCGTATTCGTATGGGAACGAACGGCGGATCTCGCAAGCTGCATCTTTATTTCGTTCCCGATCGGGAACGGGTCGCCGAGAAAGGAGTGCCGTGACGATGTTCGTATCCGATCGGATGCGGAGAGGGTGGAGACCGTGGCACCTTTGCACGCGCCCACCGGCTACGCCGACGACGGCGCCCGCTGGATGTCCGCCTCGGCAGTCAGTCCGCGGCCGTTCCGCGCGCCGAGAGACGATTCTCGATCGTTCCGCGAACAGATTCGGCCCGAACCTTTCGCCACCGCGGGCACGCTGTCCGCAGAACGCCCCTTTCTACAATTTCCTCCGACACGCTACACGCGCCGTCGCACCCGGAAAACAGGCCCGATCCTTGCGACCGCAAGCGTCGTCGGCGGCGTTCGCGCCTCGACACATGACACATGACGATTTGCACGGGAGGCGCGTATGGAACCGATGCCGGTCGTACTGCAATGGCACGACGTTCTCGCCAGAATCGTGCTGGCGCTCGTCGCGGGCGGGCTGATCGGCGTCGACCGCAGCGAATCCGGCAAGACGGCCGGCCCTGCGCACGACGATCCTCGTCTGTCTCGCCGCATGCCTGTCGATGCTGCAGGTCAACGCGCTGCTGCTGCAGGCGGGCAAACCGGAGGGCGCGTTCTCGGTGCTCGACCTGATGCGGCTGCCGCTCGGCATCCTGACCGGGATGGGCTTCATCGGCGGCGGCGCGATCCTGCATCGCGACGGTCTCGTGTCGGGCGTCACCACGGCCGCGACGCTATGGTGCGTGACGGTCATCGGGCTGTGCATCGGCGGCGGCCAGTTGTCGCTCGGCGCGCTCGGGCTGGCGCTCGCGCTGCTGGTCGTCTGGCCGCTGCGGTTCGTCGAGCGGCGCTTGGCGGGTGTCAGGACCGCGCTGGTCACGGTCGAATATCCGCTGGGCTCGGCTGCGCGCGAACAACTGGCCGCGAAGCTGCGCGATGCGGGTTTCACCTGCCGGACGAAAAGCTTTTGCGAAACGGCCGCCCGGGCGGTGCGCGAGGAAGAACTGTTCGGCAGTGGCGCGAAGCGGCCGGCGCCGACGTGATGCTGAAGCAACTGATGCGGATCGTCGAATCGGCCGGCCTGACGTCGGTCCGTTGCTCGACCGAGAACTGACCGGCCCGACAGCCGGAACGCGCGATGCTCGTGCAGCAAGCCGCCGTGGGCGGTTGATCAAGGAGCGAAACATGACATGTGTATCGGAAGTGATGACACGCGACGCCGCGACCATCGGCCCGACGCAGAGCCTGCGCGAGGCGGCCCGGTTGATGAGCGACCTGAACGTCGGTGCGCTGCCCGTATGCGACGGCACGCGCCTGATCGGCATGCTGACGGACCGGGACATCGTCGTGCGCGCGGTGTCGATGGGCGTGCCGCCGGACGAGGCGGTGGAGGGCGTCGTCAGCGGGCCCGCGAACTGGTGTTACGAGGACGACGACATTTCGGCGGTACAAAAGAAGATGGAGAACGCGCAGATCCGCCGCGTGCCGGTGGTCGACCGGCAGAAGCGGCTGGTCGGCATCGTCGCGCTGGGTGATCTGGCGACCGCCGCGGACGGCGCGATGTCGTCGACGCTCGGCGCCGTGTCGGCGCCGTCGCGCCCGGACCGGTGATCGCCATGGCAGACACGGAGAACGACATGAACGAAGACAGGGAAACGCAGATCCGCGAGCGTGCATACCGGCTGTGGCAGGCGGACGGCGCGCCGGACGGCAGGGCCGACGAATACTGGCAACGGGCCGAGCAGCAGCTCGATGCCGAGGGCAGCATCGCAGTGGACGAGCGCGCCGGGCAGACAGAAGAAGTGCCGGCCGATCAGTCCGCGAAGCGCCGCATTCCGGGCGAGCCGCTGCAGGACACCGATGCCATACCGACCGACGAGGTCGCGCACGAAAGGCGGCGCACGCGGTGAAACGCGGTGCGCGGCGAGCCGGCAAGGAGGACGAAGATGACGGCGTACGCGGGAGAAAAGGCGGAAAAGACCGGTGACTTTCGATGCGAGAAATGCCATCGGTCGACGCACGTGCAGGCGGGACACCCGATCCCGAAGTGTCCGCATTGCGGTAACGGCACGTACGGCGAGCGTACGCGCGAGCCGGGCAACAAGCAGTAGGGGCGCGGCCGGCGCACGTCGCATCGTACGGGGCGCGACGTGCGCGATCGGGCCGCAGCGCGCACTGCGGCGACGCGATCGGCTAACCGTCCTCGCCCACTTCGGTCGGGTCCGGCAAGTCGGGCAGGTCGTCGTGGCGCCCGTCGTCGGGCTCGGGCGGCGGAATATCCGGCGTGTCGGTCATCTCGTCGTCGTTTGGTGTCGCGTTTGTCGTGTGCGTCGCGCTCATGATCGTCCTCCTCGGTGTCGACAGGGCACCGGCGCGCAGCCGGCATGTCGCTTTCGAGCATTGCGCGTGCCGGATTGCGTTTCGTATCGGCGCTGCCACTCGCGTTGCGCAGGCTGCGCCGTATGACGCGCCGCTTGTAATTTCTTTAGCAGATTCATTCGCTCGCGGTGAGGCGGGGCAGCCCGATGACGGCATGTCGTTTGCTGGAAGCGTTGCGGGCCGCGGCACTGCCCATTGAGGCGCGGTGCGGCGCAACGCGATCAGCATCCGGACAGGGAGAAATTCATGACCCAGGACAGTCAACGACAGGACCCCGCGTCGCCCGACGCGGCGCGCGAGACGGCCGACACGCCGGAGCGGCGTAACCCGACCCGTGGCGGCGAATCGACTGCGCGCCCTGGCCATGCGCCCGGCGGCGGCGAGCTCGATTCGATTCCCGACGATCAGGCGCGCAAGGTGGTGCCGGACGACTCGCGCCAGACCGAGGTCCACGATCCGGCCGGCAAGCCGTGGCCGGACGAGCACGATGCGCCCGACGATTCGGGCAACCGGCCGCGGCCGCTGTAGCGCACCGGAGCGGGGCGCCGGCCGAATCGTCACGCGTCGTTCCGTTCCGCCATCCACGCACCGGAGTCCATCATGTCATCCGACGAAGTTTCCGAATCGCGCCGCAAATGGGTGCAAGGCACGACGGCCGGACTGGTCGCCAGCGTCGCCCTGCCGACGCTCGCGCAGACGGGCGGCGGCGCGCCCGACGCCGGCGATACGGCGCCGCGCGATCCGCGCACGCTTTATCCGCATGCGCCGTTTCCGCAACAGCAGCAGCCCTGGCCGGGCCTCGCGGGCCGCATGACGCCGCGCCCCGATCACGGCGAGCGCAGTTATCGCGGCAGCGGCCGGCTCGACGGCCGCAAGGCGCTGATCACCGGCGGCGACTCGGGCATCGGCCGCGCGGTGGCGATTGCCTGTGCACGAGAAGGCGCGGACGTCGCGATCGTCTATCTGCCCGACGAGGAGCCCGATGCGCGCGAAGTCGTGGACCAGATCCGCGGCGCGGGACGCAAGGCGGTGCCGCTGCCGGTCGACATTCGCAGTGAAGGCGCGTGCAACGGCCTCGTCGAACGGGCGGTCGCCGCGCTCGGCGGGCTCGACATTCTGGTGAACAACGCGGGCCGCCAGCAGAGCCACGAATCGATCCTCGACATCAGCACCGAGCAGTTCGACTGGACGCTGCGCACCAACCTTTACGCGATGTTCTGGATCACGCGGGCCGCCATTCCACACATGCCGCCCGGTTCGGCGATCGTCAACACGACGTCGGTCAATGCGTACGACCCGTCGGCGAACCTGCTGGACTACGCGATGACGAAAGCGGCGATCGCGAATTTCACGAAGGGGCTCGCGAAGCAGATGATCAAGCGCGGCATCCGCGTCAACGGCGTCGCGCCGGGGCCGTTCTGGACGCCGTTGCAGGTCAGCGGCGGGCAGACGACGCACAACGTGGAGACGTTCGGCGAACAGGTGCCGATGGGGCGGCCGGGGCAACCGGCCGAGATCGCGTCGATCTACGTCGAGCTGCTTTCGTCGCGTTCGAGCTACGTGACCGGGCAGATCTATGGCGCGTCGGGTGGGGCGGGGCAGCCTTAGTCGGCTGCGCGGTGCAGGCCGACGCGGCTGTATGCGGCCGGCGCCACCGTTCATCGACACCGCTTGGGCGATTCCGCCCCCAAATCGGCGCCGTATGCGCGAGCAGCGATCTTTATCACCGCAGCAGATAAACGTATCCGAATCGCTTCGTTGACGCACGCCGGCACGGCCTCGTAGATTCGCGTTTTGACCGAATCAGGGGCCGTGCCGTGACGACTACCGCCATCCGCGACGCCGCAACGCTTTCCGCCGGGCATCCCGCCTTGCGGCCGGACGGCGCGGCGCAGCATTTCGACATCGTGCCGTTCGACGCGCCGCTCGGCGCCGAGGTGATCGGCCTGAACCTGTCGCAACCGCTTGGCGCCGACGATTTCGCGCGCATCCATCGCGCGCATCTCGATCACCACGTGCTGGTGTTTCGCGACCAGCGCATCACGCCGGACGAGCACATCGCGTTCAGCCGCCGCTTCGGCCCGCTGCAGATTCACGTGCTGCACCAGTTCGCGCTGGCCGGCCACCCGGAAGTGCTGACCGTGTCGAACATCGTCGAGAACGGCAAACCGGTCGGGCTCGGCGACGCCGGCCATTTCTGGCATTCCGACCTGTCGTACAAGGAAAAACCGAGCCTCGGCTCGCTGCTGCACGCGCAGGAGTTGCCGGCGGAAGGCGGCGACACGCTGTTCGCGAACATGCATCTCGCGTGGGACACGCTGCCGGCCCACCTGCGCCGCGCGGTCGAGGGGCTGCGCGCCGAGCATACGTATCTCGCGCGCTACGCGGAATTGCAAGCGCGCAGCCCGTGGCGGCCGAACCTGTCGCCCGAGCAGATCGCGCAGGTCGCGGCGGTCGTGCATCCGATCGTGCGCACCCATCCGGAAACCGGCCGCAAGGCGCTGTTCGTCAGCGAGCATTTCACGACGCGCATCGTCGGGCTGCCCGACGACGAAAGCCGCGCGCTGCTCGACGAACTGTTCGCGCACAGCGTGCGCGCCGAGCACCTGTACCGGCACGCATGGCGCGACCACGATCTGGTGTTCTGGGACAACCGTTCGCTGATGCATCTTGCCGCCGGCACGCCCGACCATCTGCGCCGCAAGCTGTACCGCACGACGATCGAAGGCGACGCGCCTTTCTGAGCCGCGCGCCGCGTCATTCATTTCCGCTTTTTCCTGACCGGAGTTCCGATGTCGTTTTCGTTCTTGCCGGCGCGTCGTGCGCTGGCGGCCACGCTCACCGCCGCACTCGCCTTCGCCGGCGCGGTCATCCCGCAAGCCGCGCACGCGGAAGGCCGCATCCGCATCGCCGAGCAGTTCGGCGTCGTCTACCTGATGCTGAACGTCGCGCGCGACCAGCAACTGATCGAGAAGGAAGGGCGCAAGGCCGGCCTCGACATCAAGGTCGACTGGGTGCGGCTGTCGGGCGGAGCGGCCGTGAACGACGCGCTGCTGTCCGGCGCGGTGGACATCGCGGGCGCGGGCGTCGGGCCGCTGTTGACCGTGTGGGACCGCACGCGCGGCCGGCAGAACGTGAAGGGCGTCGCGTCGCTCGGCAATTTTCCGTACTACCTCGTGAGCAGCAACCCGAACGTGAAGACGATCGCCGACCTGAGCGCGAAGGACCGCATCGCGGTGCCGGCGGTCGGCGTGTCGGTGCAGTCGCGCGTGCTGCAGTACGCGGCGGCGAAGCAGTGGGGCGACAAGCAGTTCGACAAGCTCGACCCGCTCACGCAGGCGATTCCGCATCCGGACGCGACGGCCGCGATTCTCGCGAACAGCAACGTGATCACCGGCCACTTCGGCAATCCGCCGTTCCAGGAGCAGGAACTCGCCGGCAATCCGAACGCGCACATCGTGCTGAATTCGTATGACGTGCTCGGCGGCCCGAGCTCCGCGACGGTGCTGTACGCGACTGAGAAGTTCCGCGACGACAACCCGAAGACCTACCGGGCGTTCGTCGCCGCGCTGGCCGACGCCGCCCGGCAGATCGCGGCCGATCCGGAACGCGCGGCCGATACCTATATTCGCGTGAACGGGTCGAAGATCGATCGCGCGCTGCTGCTGAAGATCCTGCGCAATCCGCAGGTGCAGTTCAAGACCGCGCCGCAGAACACGCTGCCGCTCGCGCAGTTCATGCATCGCACCGGCGCGATCCGCAACGAACCGAAGTCGTGGCGCGACTACTTCTTCGACGATCCGGCGACGGCCGGCGGCAGTTGAGCGGCGCCGATGCCGTGACGCCGTGACGCCGTGATCGACGCTTATGCGTCGGCGCGGTTTCGATATGTGCAATCGATGGTTGGTCCGCACGGCGCCCAGCCGTATGTTGATGCTTTTCCCGCAAGAGATTCGACCGTGAACGCCACTTCTCCCCGAACCTGGTTGCCGCCGTATACGGCACGCGGCAGCGCATCGCCGGCCGCGTCCGCCGCATCCGAGGCCGGTGCCGCCGGGCGGCCGGCGGCGCAGGCCGCGCAGGCCGGCGCGCACAGCGAACGCCTGCTCGCCATCGACGCGGTCAGCCTCGAATACCGCAGCGGCGCGCGGATCGTTCGCGCGACACATCAGGTGAGCTTCGACGTGTACGGCAGCGACCGCTTCGTGCTGCTCGGCCCGTCGGGGTGCGGGAAGTCGACGCTGCTGAAGGCGGTCGCCGGCTTCATCGAGCCCGTCTCGGGTTCGATCACGCTCGACGGTCAGCCCGTGCGCGGGCCGGGGCCCGACCGCATCGTCGTGTTCCAGGAGTTCGACCAGTTGCCGCCGTGGAAGACAGTCGTCGAGAACGTCGCGTTTCCGTTGCGCGCCGCCGCGAAGCTGTCGCGCGCCGAAGCACGCGAACGTGCGCTGCACTATCTCGACAAGGTCGGCCTGAGCACGTTTGCCGACGCCTATCCGCATACGCTGTCGGGCGGCATGAAGCAGCGTGTCGCGATTGCGCGGGCGCTGGCAATGCAGCCGCGCGTGCTGCTGATGGACGAACCGTTCGCGGCGCTCGACGCGCTCACGCGCCGCAAGATGCAGGAGGAACTGCTGCGGCTGTGGGACGAATTCCGCTTCACGCTGCTGTTCGTCACGCACTCGATCGAGGAGGCGCTGGTGGTCGGCAACCGGATTCTGCTGCTGTCGCCGCATCCGGGCCGCGTGCGCGCGGAGCTCAACAGTCACGAGCATTCGCTGGAGAACGTCGATACCGGCGACTTCCGCGACAACGTCGCGCGAATCCACCACCTGCTGTTCGACACCGACGCACCGCATGCACCGCACGCAGCGACGACGGAGGACGCCGCATCATGAGTACGATCGATCCGGCCGTGCCGCCGCTGCCGCCCGTGCGCGCCGAATACACGCGCACGCTCGACACGCTGCCCGACGCCGAGCGTGCGGCGCCCGCGCCGCTGCTGCGCCGCATCGCCGGCGCCGCCTGGTTTCGCCGCAGCGTCATCGCGCTCGTGCTGATCGCCGCATGGGAAATCGTCGCGCGCATCGTCGCGAACGATCTGCTCGTCCCGACCTTCGGCGCGACGCTGGCCGCGTTCGTGCAGGGCGTCGAGTCGGGCGAACTGCTGGTCAAGACCGGCATCTCGATGTCGGTGCTGCTGCGCGGCTATGCGCTGGGCGTGCTGCTGGCGTTCGCGCTGACGTCGCTGGCGGTATCCACGCGCATCGGCCGCGACCTGCTGACGATGCTCACGTCGATGTTCAATCCGCTGCCGTCGATCGCATTGCTGCCGATCGCGCTGTTGTGGTTCGGGCTCGGCACCGGCAGCCTGCTGTTCGTGCTCGTGCATGCGGTGCTGTGGCCGCTCGCGCTCAGCATCTATACCGGCTTCGTCGGCGTGCCCGCCACGCTGAAAATGGCCGGGCGCAACTACGGGCTCACGGGCCTGCGCCAGATCGCGCTGATCCTCGTGCCGGCCGCGCTGCCGTCGATCCTGTCGGGCCTGCGCGTGGGCTGGGCCTTCGCGTGGCGCACGCTGATCGCGGCCGAGCTCGTGTTCGGCGCGAGCGCGGGGCAGGGCGGCCTCGGCTGGTACATCTTCCAGAACCGCAACGAGCTGTATACCGACCGCGTGTTCGCGGGCCTCGCGGCGGTCATCGTGATCGGGCTGCTGGTCGAGAATCTGGTGTTCGATACGCTCGAACGCGCGACCGTGCGTCGCTGGGGCATTCAGCACTGACGGGGCGGTCCGCGATCAATCCCGGCGCTTGTATAACGTAAGCTGAAATCGGTTTTTCACGCGCGGCGGGGGCGTCCTTATACTCGGCGGATGCGTGTAACGGACGCCGTGTCGCGCGTTGCTTCGCCCCCCGATCTCCCCCAACAAGGACCTGCCGAATGACTGCCCGTGATGCCGTCGATCCGCGCGACGCATTGCGCGACGCGCTTGCCGCGCTGCCCGACCTCGCGACTTTGATCGGCGAGGATGCCGCACCACGCGAGGCGCGTCGCGAACTGCCGTTCGAAGGCTTCGCGCTCTTCCGGCGCTCGGCGCTGGGCGCGCTGCGGATTCCGGCCGAGCGCGGCGGCCTCGGCGGCACGCTGGTCGACCTGTTCGACACGATCGCGACGCTGGCGGCCGCCGATTCGAATCTCGCGCACGCGCTGCGCATCCACTACGACCAGACCGAGACGCTGCGGCTGTCGCCGCGCACCGCGTTCAACGACGTGCAGCTCGAGCGCGTGCTCGCCGGCGCGATCTTCGGCGGCGCGTCGACCGAGCGCGGCACGTCGCGCCCGGGCGAGAACACGACCGTGCTGCGCCGCGACGGCGACCACTACCGCGTGACGGGCCGCAAATACTATTCGACGGGCACCGCGTTCGCCGATTTCGCGCGCATCAACGTGGAGAACGAGCAGGGCGACACGCTCGCCGTGATCATTCCGGTGGCGCGCGATGGCCTGCAGGTGCTCGACGACTGGGACGGCATGGGCCAGCGCATGACCGCGAGCGGCAGCCTGTTGCTGAACGACGTGCAGGTGTTCGCGGACGAAGTGGTCCCGCGCGACGGGGCGACGCTCGTCGGCCGTCATTGCGGTGCGCTGCGGCAGCTTCATCTCGTCGCGACGGGCGCCGGCATCGTGCGCAACGTGGTGGCCGATGCGCGCCGCTACGTGCTCGCGCACGGCCGTCCCGCGCTGCACAGCCCGGCGCCGACCGCACGCGACGATCATTTCGTCCAGCAGATCGTCGGCGAGCTGTCCGCGCACAGCCATGCGATCGACGCGCTCGTGCGAGAAAACGCGCGCGCGCTCGACCGCTCCGCCGACGCGATCGAAGCGGGCGCCGCCGATGCGGATGCGCTCGTACTCGACAGCGCGCTCGCGACCGCGCGCACGCAACTGATCGTCAGCAAGCTCGCGCTGCATGCGGCCGAGCGGCTGTTCGAAGTGGGCGGCGCGTCGGCGACGGCGCGCGAGCACAACTTCGATCGCCACTGGCGCAACCTGCGCACGATCTTCAGCCACAACCCGTTGCTGCACAAGGCGCGCGTGGTCGGCGATTACGTGCTGAACGGCGTGACCACGCACCTCACCGAAGGGCGCGTGTTCTGACGACGGCCGCCAGCGGCGGCGGCTACGCCGTCGTGCCGGGTTTCAGCGCCGACCTTAACGCCGCAGGCCGGCTTTGCGCAGCAGCGGCAGCACGCGCTCGCCGAAGAAGTCCAGGTCGGGCTTGAAATCGTAGAAACTCAACTGGACGCCGTCGATGCCCGCGCGGTGCAGCCGCACGATGATATCGGCGACTTCTTCGGGCGAGCCGGTGATCGAGATATTGCCGCCGATCGCGCGCGCGGCGGCCTGCGCACGCTGCTCGAACCCGCCGCGCCACGCGTGCGCGTCGCTGTCGAAGCGGTGGAAGCTGCCTTCGTCCGCATGCGCGACGATCGCGTCACGGTAGGCGCGCGCTTCGGCCGCCGTCTCGCGGCAGATCACGAGCGGATTGAGTAAGGTGCGGATCGTGCGGCCGCGCGCGGCGGCCGCCGCCTTCACGCGGGCCGTATGCGCGGGCAGCGCGTCGATCGCGCGTTCGGCGTCCGGGCCAGCCGGACTCGTGACGAACACGATGTCCGAATAGCGCGCGGCGAACGCGATGCCCGCATCGGAACCCGTCGCGTTGATCAGCAGCGGGCGACCGTAGCGCGGCTTCGGCGTGACGAATGCGCCGCCCAGCCGCCAGCTCGACAGCTCGGGCGTGTAGCTGAAATTATCCGGTTGCGCCCACAACTGCTGGACCGCATCGAGGAATTCGGCGGCCATCTCGTAGCGCCGGTCGTGTTCGATCCGGTTCCAGCCGAACATCTCATGCTCGATCGCGCGGTGGCCGGTCACCACGTTGATGCCCCAGCGGCCGCGCGAAATGTGGTCGAGCGTCGCGGTGAACTTCGCGAAATGCAGTGGATGCCACGGCCCGTAGAGCACGTGGCTCGTCGCGACGAGGATGATCCGCTCGGTGCGCGCCGTCAGCGCGGCCAGCGTCATGAACGAGTCGAGCGCCTGGCCGTCGAACACGCCGCCGTAGCCGCCTTTCGGCAACCATTGCGACAGCGCGAACACGAGATCGAAGCCGAGCGCTTCGGCGCGGGCTACGAGATCGGCGTTGTAGTCGAACGTCCAGTCGGTCGAGCGCGGCAGCGTCGACGCGCTCCATCCGCCAGCCTGGATCGGCAGGAACAACCCGAGCATCAGCGGCTGCGCGAGTGTGCGCGAGACGGGGCTGCCGGGGAACTCGGCCGGCGAACGAACGTCGACGAACGGCGTCGGCGCGAGCGGGGCGGCGAGGGTGGAATCGCTCATCACAGGGTCCTTGCTGAAAGGTGCGGCGCGACTGCGCGGCCCGATGCGGCGGCAAGTGGAGCGAGACGCGTCATAACTTGCCCGGCCTCGGGTCGGGCACGAAGCCGTCGCGGTTCGGCATCCGCACGCGCGGCAGCGTGCGCGCGTCGAGCCGGGCGTCGGCGGGAACGATGCCGTTCAGGTGCAGGACGTACGCGGTGACCGCATAGACGTCGTCCGTGCTCAGCGATTGCGGCGCGTTGTACGGCATCGCGCGGCGAATGTAGTCGAACAGCGTCGTCGCGTAGGGCCAGTAGCTGCCGACCGTCTTTTTGGGTTTCGCGCTGGCGAGCGAGCCGACGCCGCCGACGAGCGGATCGCCGACACCGCCTTCGCCGCCCGCTCCGTGACACATCGCGCATTTGTCCGCGAACACGTGGCCGCCGCGGGCGACCGTACCCGCGCCGGGCGGCAGGCCGCTGCCGTCCGGTGCGACGTCGATGTCCCACGCGGCGAGCGCCGCGCGATCGACCGGCTGGCCGAGACCGAAGCCCGCGCCGAACGCGCTCGACGTCATCGCGCAGGCTGCAAGCAGGCAGGCGAGCGGCTTACGCATTGCGCACCTCGCCGTCCGTGCCGACGCGCCAGTTCTGGATGCCGTTGTAGTGATACTGCGAGTTCAGGCCCCGCGCGGCGACGAGCGCGTCGCGGGTCGGCTGCACGTAGCCGGTCTCGTCGGTCGCCCGGCTTTGCAGGTCGGCCGGCTCGCCGCGCCACACCCAGTCGGCTTCGAAGCGCGTCAGCGCACGATCGCGTACGTCGCCGGCGAGCCGCGCCGGTCGCCACGTGCGGCCGCCGTCGGTCGACACGTCGACGGCGCGAATCCGGCCACGGCCCGACCACGCGTAGCCGCTGATCGGGTAGTAGCCGTGCGCGGCGAGCCGATGGCCGGCCGACGGCCGCGTGATGACCGACTTTGCATCCATCTCGAACACGAACTGGCGCGCGCAGCCATCCGGCAGCAGATTCGTGTACTTCGACGTTTCCTCGCGCGTCATCTCCGGCGCACGCACCAGCTTCAGCCGCCGCAGCCACTTGATGTTCGTGTTGCCTTCGAAACCCGGCACGATCAGCCGCACCGGGTAGCCGTTCTCCGGGCGCAGCCGTTCGCCGTTCTGCGCATAGACGACCAGCGCGCGCTCGAGAATCCGGTCGAGCGGCAGGCTGCGCGTCATCGCCGCGCCGTCCGCGCCCTCGGCGAGCAGCCAGCGGGCGTCGGCGTCGACGCCTGTCTCGTCGAGCAGCGTCGACAGCCGGACGCCGGTCCATTCGCAGCACGATAGCAACCCGTGCGTGAACTGAACCGGCAGCCCGCTCGGGCCGTTCCATTCGCTGCCCGTGTTGCCCGAGCATTCGAGGAAGTGAATGCGCGATTCGGACGGAAAGCGCAGCAGGTCGTCGAGCGTGAAGACGCGCGGCTCGCGCACGAGGCCGTGCACGACGACGCGATGGCGTTGCGCATCGATGTCCGGCACCCCCGCGTGATGACGCTCGTAGACGAGCCCGTTCGGCGTGATGTCGCCGAACAGGTCGGCGAGCGGCGTCATCGACGAGCCGGAACCGGGCAGCGCAGGCGTTCGGGCGCTGCGGCGAATCACGTCGCGCTCGTGCTGACCTGGCACGCCGTAGGGCGGCGACAGCAGCGGCGCACCGGGCGTGCGCGTCCACGGCGGCACATCGAGCGGCTCGCTCGCGAGCGCACCGCTGGCGGGCAGCATCGCGGCCACCCAGCCGCCGGCGAGCTGGCGCAGCGCCGCGCGCCGGCCGTTTCGCGGCGCACGGGGAGGAAAACGGGAATCGGTCATGGTCGAACGCGTGTGGCGCGCGGGAGCCGCGCGGACAAACGATCATTCTCGGCAACCGGGCGCGGCACGGCAAACAACGATTCCCGCTTTGCTTATCGTGACGATTGCGCCGCGCCCGACGCGCGTGCCGTCAGAACTTCACGCGCAGCCCGCTGACGAACGCAAGCTGGCGGTTCGTCGACGACGCGCTGCCGATGTTCGAGATCGCCGCGATCTTGCGATAGCCGCCCGACGTCGCGGTGCTCGCGTCGCCGGCCGCGAGCTGGTAGATGCCCGACACATAGATATCGGTGCGCTTCGACAGCGCATAGTCGAACCCGAGCGTGAACTGGTGCCAGCGCGGCTTCAGCGTCTGGCCGCTCGTGCCCGGCAGGCCGCTCGCGCGTCCGTCGGTAAACGTATAGACGCCGATCAGCGTGGCCGCCGGCGTGATCTGGTAGCGCGCGTTCACGTCGTAGTTGTTGAACTTGCGCGACGAACCGTCGAGATAGTTGAGCTGCGTGTGGCTCCATGCGAAGCCGAGCGTCGCGGGGCCGAGCGCGTAGTTCGCGCCCACCGCGCCGATCTGCTGCTTCAGCACGCCGCCGTTCAGCCCGTAGAAGAACGCGCCGCTGTAGTCGTTGCCGGTGGTCGAGGTTGCGCCGCCCACCGCGCCGCTGGTATTCGACGCCGCATTCGGATGATTGAACCGCACATAGCCGCCGCCGATCGACAGCGGGCCGTTCACGTAGTTCGCCGATGCACCCCACGCGTTGTTGTTCGAGAATCCAGTGCCCGCGCCGCCATTGGCCTGGTTGCTGAACGCATAGAGCAGGTCGGCGGTGAAGCCGGCGATCGTGTCGCTGCGGAACTTCACCGCGTTGTTCAGCCGGAAGCTCTGGTTCAGGTTGTCGTTGTCGCCCACGTGCGTGGCCGGCGACCAGAAACCCGCTCCCGAATACTGCGCGACGAGATCGGTGATCGGCTCGTACTGACGGCCGAACGTCAGCGTGCCGAGGCCTTTCTGGCCGAGGCCCACGTACGCGGACCGGCCGAACAGGCGGCCGCCCTGGCCGAGCCCGCCGTCGCTCGGCCGGAACCCGCTTTCCAGCGTGAAGACCGCCTGCAGGCCGCCGCCGAGATCTTCCGCGCCTTTCAGGCCCCAGCGGCTGCCGCTCAGCTTGCCGCTCGTCTGCTGGATGTTGCTCGCGCCGCCCTGGTTGTTCGTGTACGCGATGCCGGCGTCGACCACGCCGTACAACGTCACCGAACTCTGCGCCTGCGCGCTGACCGAACCGATCGACACCAAACCCAGTACCACCGTTTTTTTGATCATGACCATCCTCTGTTTTTATCAGTACGTTTGCGAGGATCACGATGCTATTGACGACCGACGCGCCGATGAACGGCCGATCCGTGGTTTGTAAATCGCGGCGCGGCCGATTTGTAATGTGCGTTGCCGTCGGCCCGACGGGTGTGTCGCGATCGCATCCGGCGCGCCTGCTGCGGCGAACGCATCGCGCGGACCGCGAACGTCGCCCGCTGGAAACGATCATGCACGGTCATATCGATCGATGAAATCATTCGATGTCCGCAATATCCGTCGTTCGCATGACGATGCGTTTACGCAACGGACCGCTAGGCGACGATCGGCGGTTGCGCTATGCGCGTTCGCATATCGATTCCGCAAAACGTTGGTAGGGCCGAGCGAGGTGCGCCGGTACAGTCTGGCATCCGGCGCTGGCCGGGCATGCCTCGGGAACGGCAGGGCGCACAGGCGCGCGCGCTTCCCGACTGGATCGATCAACGAGAAAGGAGCCGTTCGACATGAGTCGCGATGTACTGTTTCTGCTGGAACCGGGCTTTGCCGATCCGAAGCATCCGGGCCAGCGCTTCGTCTGTCCGCATGGCTTGCCGATCGAGGGGTTGTTGGCGAGCGCGCCGGATCTCGCCGCGCGCCTCGACGTGAAGCGCGTCGGCTTCGAGCGGCCGCGGCCCGCGGTGATCGACGCGCTCGACGACGCCCATCAGGGCCTGCCGGTGCTCGTGCTGGGCCGCGACCAGCCCGCGCCGGACGACGCGCAGACGCTCGGCGACGTGCGCTTCGTCACCGACGCGCGCCGCATCCTCGAACTGCTGGCCGAGCGCCACGGTTTTCCGGCGCTGCATTGACGCGACGGTTTCACTTCCTTCTCATCCGATCGACAGGAGCATCCGATGTCGTCAATGTCGGCGGCACGTCGCCGCCTGCTGCTTGCCGGCGCCGCCATCGCGGCGCACCCATTGGCCGCGTTCGCCGCGCCGGCCGCCGACGCCGATCTGGCCGGCACGACGTTGCGCGTCGCGACCTACAAGGGCGGTTGGCGCGCGCTGTTGCAGGCGGCCGGGCTCGCCGACATGCCGTACCGGATCGACTGGCGCGAACTGAACAACGGCGTGCTGCATATCGAGGCACTCAACGCGGACGCGCTCGATATCGGTTCGGGTAGCGAAATTCCGGCCGTGTTCGCCGCGCGCCAGAAGGCCAACGTGCGATTCATCTCGCGCGTGCGCGAAGACCTGAACAACCAGGTCACGCTCGCGCGCAAGGACACGCCGATCCGCGGCATCGCGGATCTGAAGGGCAAGCGCGTCGGCTACGTGCGCGCGACGACGTCGCACTATTTCCTGTATCGACAGCTGGCGGAAGCCGGCCTGACCTTCGACGACATCCAGCCGATCAACCTGTCGCCGACCGACGGGCTGTCCGCGTACGATCGCGGCGACATCGATGCGTGGGCGATCTACGGCTACAACGGCCAGCTCGCGCGCAATCGCTACGACGCCCGTGTGCTGAAGACGGGGAAGGGGTATCTGTCGGGCAATTTTCCGGTGTACGCGAATCCGCGCACGCTCGACGATGCGCGTCGCCGCGCGGCGACGGGCGATCTGCTGCTGCGGTTTCGACGTGCGTATGCGTGGGCGAACGGGCATTTCCGCGACTATGCGCTCGCGCAGAATCGCGAGACGCGTGTGCCGGTTGCCGATCTCGTCGCGATGTTCGACCAGCGCAGCGAAGACTTCGCGCTGCTGCCGGTGACGCCCGACGTGGTCGCGCAGCACCAGCAGGTCGCGGACGTGTTTGCCCGCATCGGCGTGCTGGACGGGCCGGCCCATGTCGCGCCGTTCTGGGACACGTCGTTCAATCCGCTGGTTGCGGCGGGGTGATGCGGTGAAACGGGAGGTGCGGGCGGGGTCGCTCGATATGTGCCGGTTCGCGTTCGTCAAACGGCGAAAATCCGCCGCTGGTAGTCGAGGATCAGGCGATCGATGTCCTGATCGGCGCGTCGCGGCTGGCTTTTCGGCTCGAGCCAAAGCCACCGCATCATCCGGTAGCGCGCCTCCACGCACATCAGCCATGCGTCCCAGTCCGACCAGTGTCGCAGCAACGGGATGTTGCGAATGTCGCGCAGCCCGTCGCGGATCTCGTACACGTTGAAGTACTTGCCCGCACGCTGGCTCAATTCGTCGAATGCGCGTGCGGCCTGCTCCGGGTCGGAAAGCAGGAAGTCGTGGATTTCGATGATCACGTGGCTGCCGGAGAGCTGTTCCAGCAGCGCGTCGTCGAACAGGTCGAACTCCGCGCCTTCGATATCGCACAGGATGACCCGCCCGGCCGGCTCCCCGCCGTGCTCCGACAGAATCGCGGGCAAGTCGCGATCGGCCTTGCCGAAGACCGCGACGCGGTCCGCCAGCCCCATTTCCGCGGCGCGGTGCTGGATTGCGTGGCGGCGCTGCTCGTCCATCTCGAAGCACAGGCTGCGCGCAAAGACGTTGTTCCTGACCAGGCCGATGCCGAAAATCCCGTCGGCGGCGCCGAGGTCGACCAACACCTTCTCCGGCGATCCGAGCGCTTCGAGGATCGCGCAAACGGCGATCTCGTAGGTGCCGAGCAGATAGCCGCCAACCGCGACTTCCGCCCAGTGACTGAAGCCGATCGGAAAACCGCGCAGGATGCCGTACTGGACGATCGAGCCCGTCTGCTCGCGCAGCAACTGTGACAGATAGTGCAGGCGAAGATTCGCGGCCTGGATCGAGCTTTGGCTGAAATACTGCGCGTGGTCCATTTTTATCGTTCTCTCGGGTGAGGAAGCGCGTGGGGAAGGGCGGCGATGGCGGGAGACTTCCGTCGTCATTCCGCCTGGGACCAGAATATAGCGCGTTGTCGGCTCGCTCAGGAAGCCGGTTGCCTGGGCGGTGCCGTCGATACGATGGAAGGGAGCACGCGGAGCGTCCGGCCGGACGATTCGCGAATACGCCGGCCACGTTGGTGGCGGCACGCCTGGCAGCATATGGAATGCGTACCCGTCGGGCGCCCCTTCATCTGTCGGACCGCAAGGACGCACGATCCACCGACCAACCGCCTGCATACGCAGACGATCGGTCGGCACCTTCCCGTCATTCACCCGAACGCCGCATGACTACGGCCGAATCGCTTTTCTCCGAAGCGAAATCCCGCCACGCGGCTTCCAGGGTGCGACGCGTTCATACAAACACGGTCAATTCACCCCCACCGCACTCCACGCGCGCGCGACCGTCGCGCTTTCGGCCGAGTTCGCGCCATACAGGTCGTTTGCCGCCTGGATCGACGCACGCCGCGCGTTCGGATAGCTCGAGTTGGCGTTCAGGTACACGGTCAGCGTCCGGTACCAGATCTTGCCGGCCTTGTCGCGACCCAGCCCGCTGAAGGTCGTGTCGCCGTTGCAGACCAGTTGCGCTCTCGACAGGCCGGTGTCGGTCGACGGCACCGATGGGCCTTCCGACAGCAGATAGAAGAAGCGGTTGCCGACCCCCGACGAGAAATGCGGATCGTGGCGCGGATTCGACCACGAGAAGCCGCCGGACGGGTAGCAGCTGAACGACCGGCCGTCGAGGTCCTGCTTGTACATCTTGCGCAGGCCGCCGCTCACCACGCGTGCACCGATCACGTAGTTGCCGGGATCGTTCGGGTTGTTCGCGTAGAACTTCACGAGCGTGCCGAAGATGTCGGACGTCGATTCGTTCAGGCCGCCCGCGTCACCCGAATAGTTCAGGTTGGCGGTGGCTTCGGTCACGCCGTGGCTCATCTCGTGCCCGGCGACGTCGACCGATACCACGGGTTTCGGCAGGCGCGTGCCAGGTTCGCCGTCGCCGTATGCCATCACGCGCGACGACAGCCATGCCGCGTTCGCGCCCGTCGTGCCGCTGCCGGTATTGAACACCACGTGCGCGTAGCTCTTCACGCCGCGGCCGTCGTTGAAGATGCCGTTGCGGTTGTGCGTGGTCTTGTAGTAGTCCCAAGTCAATGCCAGCCCGTAGTCGATGTCTGCCGCGACGGTCTGCCGGTCGGTGGTCGTGTTGTTGCCCCACACGTTCGTGCTGCTCGTGAAGATCGGCAGGTCGGTCGCTTGCTCGACTTCGTCCGAGCTGAGACCACGACCATCGTAGACCGAGCCGCCGCCGCGGCCCGGGTCGAGCATCCGGTATGCGTTCGTGCCGGTCTGGTCCGTCGTGAGCGTCAGGTTGCCGTAGTACAGCGAGCGGCCGGTGCCGGTCGCGGCGGCGGTCTTGATCAGGTCCTGTGCGTCGAGCACGGTGCCGGTGCGTGCGTCAACGTAGTACAGCACGGCGTCGCCATGCGTGTCGGTTGCCTTGCCGTAGACGCGTACCGCGTAGGCCAGCGTCGGCGTGACGTCGCGTGCGAACACGACCAGCTCGGCGTCGTCGACGCGGCGCACGTCCGAGTTGAAGCGCGCGGCCGCGATGTGTCTCGCGCGCGTCGCGCCCACGTCGGGTGCGTTGCGTACCACGGCGCGGTTCCCGACCTTGCCGATCGTGCCGGCGAGGTTGATCGGCGCGAGCTGGGTCACGCTGGCCTGCTTCAGTTGCCCCTTGCTCGAATGGACGACCACGTCGCCGCCTATCACGGGCAGGCCCGCATGGAACCGGTCGAAACGCACGTGCTCGGTGCCGTCGGGATCGACGATCACGTCACGTACCTGGAACTGATCGCCGTCGGTCGGTGCGGCTGCTTGCGGCCCCGCGAACTTCAACGTGCGTGCCGTGCCGCTGACGGCCACGCTGAAGGCGGCCGGGTTCTGCTGGATCAGTTGCAGTGCCTTGTCGACCGCGGCCGGCTGGTCGCCGGCCTGGGCAAAAGCGCTGAAACTCGCGACGGTAATCGCGGTGATAGGCAGCAGCCGAGACAGTTTCTTCATGTAATTCCCCAGGTTATGAATGGGTTTGTTCGAGGAATGCATCAAACAAGACATGTCGCGAACAGCAGGGGGATGCTAGGAGGTCGTTTTTATAATTACAAGATATTTTCTGTGATATTGATTTTTCATGTCGTCGTCGTTAATCAAGTCAGGATTTGATGAGGGATTTGAAATGATCGTTGCTGATGGGGTGGCGGGAACGGGAGAGCGACGCATCGACAGCGTGCGGCTGCGCGGCCTCTGGCCGAGACGGGGTGTGTGCGGGGCGTGTAAGAAGGCCGCGGGGATGTGAAGCCAGGTTAAAGAGATACCTGGATTTCCGTTTATTGAATATTGGTTTTGATTGTTTCCGCCTCATGCGCCATAAAATTAATCTCCAATGCTTTTGATATTTTATATTTATGCCGCGACTTCATTAAATTTGCAATGGATGTCGGGCGAGCGACGGTCACCTGACAATAGCCAGGTGGTGGTTAGTGAGGTATTTTGCGAATGGGTTGTATCGCTTCGATAAGAGCACACCGGGTTTTACAGATACGAATCTGGACGAATACGATGGTGTGCTGATCCCTCACGGCAATGTTTGAGTCTTCGGGTGACCGCAAGAGGTCTGGCCGGGATTCGTAAAAAATCCGCCACATCTCGATCTAAGCAGCTGATCTAAATAAAAAAAGTCGATGGTCGGATCGAGCGGTGGACCGGGGCGTTGAAGATCCAGCAGATAGTCCACGAGCCGGTTAATGCGCCCCCGCCCGTACGGGGTGTGCTCAAGATTCGGATTTTTCGCACGCCAAGCGATGTCGCTTGCCGGCCGATACTGTTGAAAAACTCTTCTATCGCGGGCTCCGCCTGGTTTTCAGGGGTCCTCTTACCCGTAACCGATGCTCATGAGTGGCGTATAGGTCGATCTGAACGGTCGATTTTTAGCTAAGCGGTCCCATCACGGCGAGAAGCGAGTTTTTCAACAGAATCGGCCACGAAGCAGTCAGTCCAAGGAGCGTTCGGCAAAATTCCGGATGTCCAAGCCCCAATACCGAGCGGCCGCTCGGACCTATGTCGAAGTGCCGACTTCGTGGCTTCTGCGCCAGCGCGCATAGGACGCCATCATCCGGCAGCACCGTGCGGCATCATTTCTATTCGCGTGGCAAAGCTACCGATCGGCGATGGCAGGTGCGAACAAATGTCCGGGCTGAATGCTCCGGCCGCCGGACAGCGAAATTAATGTGGCTCAATTTCATGAGCCAAATAGATTGTGCTGGATCTGCCCCAGGTGTTCTGTCAGAACCTTGGCAGCCGCCTCTGCGTCACGGTCTCGTAACGCCTCAACAATCGCGCGATGCTGAGCCTGATACTCTTCGCGACGACCTGGTGTCAACGAGAGGCGCTTGAGCCGCCCCCATTCGCCTTGCTCGCGGACACGATTCATCAGCTCAAGAATCTGCATGAAGAATGAGTTGTGCGTCGCAATACTGAACGCACGGTGCAGTTCGCCGTCCCAGTGTTCGAACTCTTCGACCGTTTCCGCCGCCTCCGAGCGCTCAATGCACTCCGCCATCTTCGCAAAGTCTGCGCTGGTGGCATTCCGCGCGATCAATTTCGGCATCAAGGGCTCGATAAGCAGACGAGCCTCCATGAGTTCAGCTGGGCTGGTTTGATGCACCGAGACGCCTTGTTCATCAGCTTGCGCTTGCGTCCGGACCGATTTTGGAAGTGCAAGGGCGGCTCCTGCCTTGACGTAGGTTCCGCTACCCACGGACTGAGTGATCAGCCCGCGATCCTTTAGATCTTGAAGGACGCGCCTCACTGCACCGCGGGAGGCGCCGAATTGCTCACTGAGGTGCCGCTCTGCGGGCAATTTCATGCCATCGCCCATACGACCGGTCGCAATCTCCTCGACCAGGTAAGCAGCTAATGCCCTTGCACCCGCTGCTCGTACAGAGCTGGTTGCTTCTACCTCGCTCATTACCTTCCTCCGGGATTTCGTGGTTGCCATTCTAGCTCATGTAGTACCAATTGGACAGGATTTTGGTTTACCCGTACTTGCGTTCGGTCCACTTTGGTTCTACAGTGCGAGCACTTTCAACCAATTGGACTCGCGAACAGGAGTGATCTCATGAAGCTGGCTAACCTTAATGTGGCGGGAAAGAAGACAATTTCGATTGTGGATATCGTTCATTCTCGATTCTGGCCGGTCCAATCGTTGGTCCCCCAATTTGACGGCGATATGGTCCAATTGGTCCAACAATTTGAAGAAGTCAAACCGCATCTGAAGCCAACGGGGAACGGTTTGTCGCTCGCGGAGGCCACCATCTTGGCCCCGATCGATCAGCCGCGTCGCAACATCTTCTGTGTCGGCAAGAACTATCACGAGCATGCGGCCGAGTTCCAGAACTCGGGATTCGACAGCAGCGCAAAGAACGGCGAGCACGCGCCGGAGGCGCCGGTCATTTTCACCAAGCCGGCGTCGACGGTGATCGGGCCGTCGGCAAAGATCCCACGACATGTCGGCGTGACCGCTCAGCTCGACTACGAGGCCGAGCTGGGTGTCGTGATCGGCAAGGGCGGCCGGGGTATCAAGAAGGCGGACGCAATGAATTACGTCTTCGGCTACACCGTGATCAACGACTTCACCGCTCGGGATCTTCAGAAGCTTCACCGCCAGTGGTTCCTCGGAAAGTCGCTCGACGGCTTCTGTCCGATGGGGCCGTTCGTGATCACGTCGGACGAAGTCAACGGCCAGAACATCGACATCAAGTGTTGGGTGAACGGCGAATTGCGTCAGAACTCCAACACGTCCAAGCTGATCTTTGATATCCCGACGCTGATCGAAACCCTGTCGGCCGGCATCGAACTTCAGCCGGGTGATGTGATTGCGACCGGTACCCCGGCCGGCGTCGGTATCGGCTTCAATCCACCCAAATTCCTGCAGAAGGGTGATGTGATCCGAATCGAGATCCAGAACGTCGGTGTACTCGAGAATGAGGTGGGCGAATGACGACGACCCTCATCAGAGATATTGCCGTCGAGATAACCGGGGAAGGTCAGCCCGTCGTGTGCATCCACGGACTCGGTGGCTCCTCGAACAACTGGACCCCGGTTCTGGAAGCCTTTGGGGGCATGCGTGTCGTCCGACTCGACTTGCCCGGTAGCGCGCGTTCAGCGCTAGCCAACGAGCCGTTGTCCATCGAACTGTACGTGTCCCGGGTGGCCGATGTGCTGAGCGAACTCGGTATCGAGCAGGCCCACATCGTTGCACACTCGATGGGTACCATCGTGGCTCAGCATCTCGCAGTCCAACATCCTCATCTCGTCCGCAGCCTCGCGCTCTTTGGGCCGTTGCTGGCGCCACCAGACCAAGGCCGGCCCGCGATACGGGCGCGCGCAGCGCTGTGCCGCGATCGAGGCATTGCCGGCCTCCAAGAGATCGCGGATGCGATCGTCAAAGGCGCTACCAGCGTCGAGACCAAGTCCGTGCGGCCGGTGACGGTCGCGCTTGTTCGCGAAAGCGTCATGCGTCAGTCCCCGGAGGGGTATGCACAAAGTTGCTTGGCCCTGTCCGAAGCGAGCGAGGCAGCAATTGATCAAATCTCGGTCCCGACGCTGCTCGTGACGGGGGACGAAGATGCGGTTGGTCAGCCCGCGCTGGTCAAAAATATGAGCGAGCGAATTGACGGGAGTACGTTGACGGTTCTTCGCGGCTGCGGCCATTGGACCACGTTCGAGAAGCCCGCCGAGTGCATCGCCGAACTCAAGGCGTTCTACGACAACGACAAGTAATTCGCTGAGGCTTTGGAGGAGACATGAGCAAGATCGTATTTACGAACGTCAACATTTTCGACGGGAGCGGAGCAGATCCCTATAAAGGCGAAGTCCTCATCGAAAATGATCGAATCAAGTCTGTGTCGAAAGGCGGCGACGTCATGCGCCCCGCAGACGCGCAGATCGTCGATGGTCGAGGCAAGTTCGTCATGCCCGGCATGACGGAAGCACACACCCACTTCTCGTGGAACGACCAGCCGACGCTTGCGGCTATCCAGTTCATGCCGCCGGAGGAGCATATTCTCTGGTGTGTACGGGTCGCAAAGCGCTATCTGGACATGGGCTTTACGTCGGCGCTCGGAGCCGCGGCGGCCAAGCCGCGCCTCGACGTCGTGTTGCGCAACGCTATCAACGCGGGCGAATTTCCCGGCCCGCGTTATCTCGCGGGCAGTCAGGAAATCACGACGTTGGGCGGCTTGGGCGACAACACGCTTCCGCACCTCCCGTATCGTGAGCTCAACTTCGGGGAGGTTGTCAGCGGTCCGGAAGAGGTCCGCCGCGCGACTCGCATGTTTGTGAAGTACGGCGTTGATCACCTGAAAATCAACCTTTCCGGCGAGTATATCGCCGGCATTCCGGCCGAAGCATCGCCGTTCTCGGAAGAAGAAATCGCGATGTTGAGCGCCGAAGCGAAACGTGCCGGCAAACGTGTAGCAGCCCATGCCCGTTCGAGCGAGTCAGTGAAGCAGTGTGTCCGACACGGCTTTGAACTGGTCTTTCACGCAAGCTTCGCGGACGAGGAAGCCCTGGACATGCTGGAAGCGAACAAGGACAGGCATATCGTCGCCCCGGGGATCGGCTGGCTCGTAAGTACGCTTTACCACGCGGAGCAGTGGGGTATCACCGAAGCGATCGCAACGAAGATGGGCTATGCACGTGAACTGGAGATAGCTTCCGAGACGCTCACCAAAATGCACAAGCGTGGAATTCGCATCGCGCCGGGAGGCGATTACGGGTTCGCGTGGATGCCGCATGGCACCAACTCCCGCGACCTCGAACATTTCGTCAAGTACATCGGCATGACGCCGAAAGAGGCCTTGCTAGCCGCGACCCGCCTGGGAAGCGACGTCATGATGCACTCCGAAATCGGGCAAATCCGCGACGGATACGTGGCCGACATCGTGTTCGTCGACGGAAATCCACTGGACGATCTGAAGGTTCTGCAAGATCCGGCCAAGATCGTCGCGGTGCTGCAAGCAGGCGAGTTTCGTAAGGGCGGGTCCGGGCTTCAGCATCAGCTCGAGCAACTGTAATCAAGACTGGAAGCACGATGCAGCACGAGCGCGTCAGGCACGCTCGTGCTCGCGCACGGTTCTCAGAAGCTGACTAATCAAGCGGCGGAATCCCGCATGTAGGTAAGACAAAGATCTCACCGTGGGCGTGATACAGCGCGGCGCGTTTAATACATTAGTTATACTAATAAATTAAGGAGACGATATGGACAAGAATTTTGGATCATGGATGAGGGTGCTCATCACGATGCTGGTTGGCTTCCTCAGTACGTCCGCGATGGCCCAGAATTTCGCCGTCAACAACTTCAACTTCCTGTACACGAATCGTTCTAGCCCGGATCCTATCTATGGCTATGGAACAGGCAACGGGAACCTGCAGACGTATCAATTTGAACACTTCAGCGGCAATCAGTTTGGCGATATCTATTTCGACGCCGAGCTTTACCATGGCAACAACGTTGGCGCTCCGTTCAGTAACGCGAACTTCCAGAACCTTCTGGTGTTTAACCCGCGACTTAGCTTCGGAAAAACGCTCGGGAAAGACTTGTCCGTCGGTCCGATTTCCGACGTATCGCTCATCGCCCGATGGGAGCGGGGAAGCTATCCCGATACGGACCATTTCGAGTCTCAGAACTACGGCTTGTCGCTCAATTTCAAGGTCCCGGGTTTCGCATGGTTCGAGTCAGGTATGCTTTACCGAAACACGAACTTCGATAAGCATACGTGGCTGTGGCGATCGGTGCTGCTCTCGAACCCTATCGAAGTAGGTGGTCAGAAATTCCACTTCAACCTTCTGTCGCTCATCAATGGTTCTAACCATAACGGGACCGAGGTATTCGAGCGAGCGGAGCTTCTGTGGGAGATCTTCGGCAAGCCGCAGTACCAACTCGGTGCTCGCTTCGAGTTCATGCATTACAACAACAATCCCGTCGGCGGTGGGACCTACAACAAGTACATGCCGGAAATAATGTTTAAGTATACGCTTTGATTTAACTAGTTGACCGGCGAACATGCCGGCCGATGAGGTGATCAACGCTATTCCACCGAGGTGGGTCGAATTCTGGCTTTCACAGTTGGTCTACCCTATCAATGACGCTGTACACGTACTCGGCATCCAATATCATTCCACCCCATGTCCATGACGAGGCGTTGAATTTCCAGCGCGAATGTCGGCTACGCATTTTGGAACGGTATTTAGAGCGTCGTCAAATTGATTGTCTCCTTCGGGGCACTCAGAGTCATTTGAGACATCCGCGCTGGACGCTTGGCGTACGAAAAAAAATCCGGGTCCTGAGGGCACCCCAAGACGCACGCGCGAGATTGAAAATCCGACGAGCATCAAGATGTATCGCTATCGCTAACCTATATTATCGATAGGGTCACATTTTTAGATGAAACTGCCATTTCGCAAAACGCGTCACACCTGAGCGGCACGCCGTTGTCATCCCACCGCCTATAATTTTTGGATGCCGAATAATCTGTCACCACCATCGTTTCCCGAAGCCGCGTCCCTGTCCGCAGTGCGTGCGTGGTATGCGGGCGTTGGCTCGCGTGAGGCGATTGAGCGTTATTGTCCGCACGCGCTTGGAGGGGGGCAGTCGACGCGCGGTGTGATCGGCCGGATGCGCCGGCAGATCGCCGATTTCGCCCTGAGCCGTCATCGCGCCGATTTGGCCCGGCCGTTCCTGTGTGCGGCCGGCGAACGGAGCCGTCACCGCAAGGCGGCGATCCAGGCGCTGGACACACTGCCGTCGCTGCCGGTCCCGCACCCGCAGGTGAGCGATCCAGTCGATGCCTGGCTGTCGCCTCGTGTTGTCGCAGTGCTGCACCGGCACGGCATCCGGACGCTGGCCGATCTGACCGTGCGCATTCCCCGTCGCCGGCGGTGGTGGCTTGTGATTCCCGGACTCGGTGAACGAAGCGCGCGCTGGATCGAAGGCTTCTTTGCCGCTCATCCGGCGCTCACTGAGCGGGCTCGCGCACTGGTCGCGGTGGCGACGCCAGAACCCGTGGTGCCGTGGGAACGCATCCACGTACCTCATGAAGTCGATGGGTCGCGCGGCACTTTCCGCGCGCCGAAGCGAATGTGCGCGCTCGAGGCCGATAATGACTATCAGGCGATCAACGCGTGGCTCGAACGATACGAAGCTGCTGAAACACGACGCGCCTATCGCCGGGAAGCCGAACGCCTGATGCTCTGGGCTATCGTCGAGCGCGGCAAGGCGTTGTCCTCACTCACGAGCGAGGATGCGACCGCCTATCGCGCCTTCCTACGCCATCCAACGCCGCGTGCCCGCTGGGTCGCGCCGGCGCGGCCGCGACCTTCGCCCGAGTGGCGTCCGTTCACGGGCGCGCTGTCGCCGGATTCGATCGCCTACACCCTGTCGGTGCTCAGTGCGATGTTCCGCTGGCTGATCGAGCAGCGCTACGTACTGGCGAATTCGTTCGCGGGTCTCAGGGTGCGCGGGGCGCAGCGCAACGGGGAACTCGACATCTCGAGGGCCTTTACGGCCGGCGAGTGGGAACTGGTCCGAACCATCGCCGACGGGCTCGAACGGTCGCACGGCTGGACGGTACCGGCCGCACAGCGTCTGCGCTTCGTGCTCGACTTTGGTTACGCGACCGGCCTGCGCGCGAGCGAGCTGGTCGGCGTCACGCTCGGCGGCATCGAAACCGGCGCGCGCGGCGAGCGTTGGCTGCATCTCACCGGCAAGGGCGCGAAGGCCGGCAAGGTGGTGTTGCCGCCGCTGGCAACGCACGCGCTGGACCAATATCTCGTTCAGCGTGGACTACCGGTAACCTCAGCCCGCTGGCAGCCGGACACGCCGCTGCTCGGCCATCTCGATGCGCCCGGCGGCATCACCACGCCGCGCCTAAGGGAGGTGCTGCGCCGGTTCTTCCATGCCGCCGCCGACGCCATCGAGGCGGACCACCCGGCGCTCGCCGGCAAGCTGCGGCGCGCGACCCCGCACTGGATGCGCCATACGCACGCGACACACGCACTTGCCAACGGCGCGACGCTTACCACCGTGCGCGATAACCTGCGTCACGCGTCAATCACGACCACCTCGATCTACCTGGACGACGACGAAGTCCAGCGGACCCGGCAGATCGAGCGGATTTTTGCGCGACGGCCGCCGGCATGAGCACCGTCCACGAGACCATCTATCCGGTGCTGCCTGCCGAGCCGGGCGCGGCGGAGCTGAAAGCTGCGTTCACGCCGAGCACCGCGGAAATCCGATTCGTACGCCGGCAATCCCGTCAAGAAGCGACCGCCGTCTTGATCATGGTGCAACTGAAGTTGCTGCAGCGTCTCGGGTACTTTCCAATGCTCGCGGATGTGCAGTCCGTCATTATCGATCACATCCGGATCGCGATGCGGGTCCGCACCTTGTCCCGGGCAACGATTGCGCGGTACGACGTGTCCGGCAGCCGCATCCGTCACCAGAAACTGCTGCGCGTCTGGCTCGACATCCGAGCGTTTGATGCGGGTGAGACGGCGTGGCTGACTGAACTCGCGTCAGCGGAGGCCCGGACAAAGATCGAACTGCCCGACATCATCAATGTGCTGATCGAGGACCTGGTCCGCCGCCGGTACGAGCTGCCGCCGCTGGCGACGCTGCAGCGCATCGCCACGCAGGCGCGCAACGATCTGAACGCGGCGATCTATGAAGCCATCACCGGCGCACTCGATGCAACCCTCATCGAACGGATCGAGGCGCTGCTCGTCGTCAAGGCCGGCAAGTCTGGTTGGGACGATCTGAAACAGGAGCCGAAGCGACCCGCCGCGCGGGCGATCGCCAGCTTCCTCAAACATATCAACGGGATCAGGAAACTGGCGGAAGGCTTGCCGGCGCCGCCCGCGATCGTCTCTGTCAGCAAGCGGGCCCAACTGGTCACCGAAGCGCGGGCGCTCGACGTCGCGGAACTGCGTTCGCTCAAGGCCGCGAAGCGTCATGCGCTCGCAGTGCTGTTCATCCAGGCGCAGTTGCAGAAGGCGCACGATGACGTCGCCGAGATCTTCATCAAGGTGGTGCGCAAGCTCGAGTCCTACGCCAAGGTCCGGCTGCAGAAATACCAGCTTGAACACGCCGATGTGCTGGAGGGGCTGGTCGGGCAGTTCCGGGATGTCCTGCAGATTCTCCAGGACGAGGGCGTATCGGAGCGCAACCGGTTGCCGAAAATCCGCGAGGCGCTCGGCGACCCGGCCGAAGCGCTCGCGCAATGCAACGAGCACATCGCTTATGCCGGGCAGTTCGATCTGCCGTTCATGCTCGTGCCGTACCGCACCCAGCGCTCGCTGCTGTTCCAGTGCCTGGACGTGCTGCCGCTGCAATCGAGCTCGCAGGACCGCGCGGTGCTGGTCGCGCTCGCGTGGCTGCAAGGTTTCCGCAACGCGCACCGCGAATACCTGCTGCTGACCGACAACGACCTCGCGAACCTGCCGCTGGACTGGTTGCCGGAGAAGTGGGAGCGCGCGGTGTTCCCGCACAGACGGGACAGCCGGATGCTGCACCGCCGGTTCTTCGAGCTGGGTGTCTTCAGCCAGATCATGCGGGAACTCCATTCCGGCGACCTCTATGTGGAGGGCAGTGACCGCTTCGACGATTATCGGGTGCATCAGGTCACCGACGAGGAATTTCGGCGTGAACTGCCGCGCTACTGCGAGATCGTGGGCTTGCCCGCGGACGGCAAGAGCGTAGCGAAGGATCTGCGAGACAGGCTGAACGCGGCGCTCGACGAGGCCGATGCGAACTTCCCCGCAAACGACAGCATCGAGTTCGTCAATGAGGAACTCGTCATTCACAAGCCGGGCAAGGAGCCCGAACCGCCGAACCGGTCGCTGATCGATCAGGCCATCACGGCGTCGATGCCGCAGGTCAGCATCCTGGATCTCCTCACCGAAACCGAGCAGTGGTTCGACCTGCATAAACTGTTCGGCCCGCTGTCCGGGTTCGACGCGAAGGTCGACGATCCGCGCAAGCGTTTCATCACGACGCTGTTCTGCTACGGCTGCAACCTCGGTCCCAGTCAAACCGCACGCTCGGTGAAGGGACTAAGCCGCAAGCAGGTCGCCTGGCTGAATCTGAAGCACGTCACCGAGGAGCGGCTCGACAAGGCGATCGTGAAGGTGATCAACGCGTACAACCAGTTCGCGTTGCCGAAATACTGGGGCAGCGGCAAGCGCGCGTCGGCGGACGGCACCAAGTGGAGCCTGTACGAGCAGAACCTGCTGTCCGAATACCACGTTCGTTATGGCGGATACGGCGGGATCGGCTACTACCACGTGTCCGACATGTACATCGCGCTGTTCAGCCACTTCATCCCGTGCGGCGTTCATGAAGCCGTCTACATCCTCGACGGCCTGATCCAGAACGGTGCAGACATCAAGCCGGATACGATCCACGGCGATACGCAGGCGCAGAGCGGTCCCGTGTTCGGCCTGTCTTACGTGACGGGCATCAACCTGATGCCGCGCATGCGCAACATCAAGGATCTGGTCTTGTACAAGGCCGACCGGCGTCGCAAGTACGCGCACATCGACAGCCTGTGCCGCCGGGCGATTGACTGGGATCTGATCGAGCGGCACTATCCCGACATGATGCGCGTCGCGGTGTCGATCAAGGCGGGCAAGATGACGCCGTCGACGATCCTGCGCCGGCTAGGCTCGGAAAGCACGAAGAACAAGCTCTATTTCGCGTTCCGGGAGCTGGGGCGCGTGATCCGTACGCTGTTCTTGCTGAAGTATCTGAATGACCCCGACCTGCGTCGTACGATTCACGCGGCCACCAACAAGAGCGAGCAGTTCAACGATTTCGCGCAGTGGCTGATGTTCGGCGGCGAAGGCATTATCGCGGAAAACGTCCGGCACGAGCAGCGCAAGGTCATCAAGTACAACCACCTCGTCGCGAACATGGTGATCCTGTACAACGTGCAGTGGATGTCGCGCAAACTGAAAGAGCTGCAGCAGAAGGGGCATCCGGTCGACGCCGAGGTGCTCAAAGTGCTGTCACCGTATCGGCGGGAACATATCAATCGACTTGGGGACTATCTGCTGGATCTGCAACGCCCCGTTCCACCACTCGATCCGACCATCGATTTCGCTTTCAAATCAGCAGCTTAATTCGAGATGTGGCGGATTATTTGCTTTTCCCGGCCAACCCTCCGCAACCCGCTGCGCACGATGACCATGGGAACATCAATTGACATAATGCTGATTATCGACA
>NZ_BBSK01000148.1:0-38615 GCF_001319805.1 Burkholderia sp. E168m22 | reverse complement strand
GGCAGCCATATCCTAATGTCGTGTTCTGGCTATTTACAGATGTCGTGTTTTTGACTGCTGGCATGCTGGACGGCTCGTTGAGCAAGCGCGGGAGCCGACCATGCAGCCAGCCGGATTGGTGACACTGACGATGCGCGAGCTGGACCGATTCAAGGCCATTCAGGACGTGGCCGACGGCAAGCTCAAGCCGCGGCGTGCAGCGACGGTTGGAGTTGACGACACGGCAGATTGAGCGTCTGGTATTGCGCCGCTATCGTGCTGCCGGCGTGGCGGGGTTGGTGTCAGGCAAGCGCGGGCGCATCAACTGCCTGCTGGAAAGGCGCAGCGGGCGCTGGCATTGCTACGCGGATTTCGAGGATCGTGCGCCGGCCTGCACATTACTGGTGTTCATCGACGATGCAACCGGACGGCTCATGGCGCTGCACTTCACGGCGAACGAGTCGACCTTCAGCTATTCAGGGGAAGGCTTCAGGCGGATGAAGTTGTGTGCCATGTACCCATCAACAGGGACGGAGACGGAAATCATAGGCGTCACGTGGACGTTTCGGTTGTTACTGCATGACCAACCAACACGTCGACCGTATACAATACATATACCGAAAACCATCTGCGAGACACATGACTGCGCCCGCCCCGACCCATTCCGAGAAACTCGGCGAACTCGCCTACCAAGCGTTGCGCCGCATGATCCTCGACAAAGCGCTCAGAAGCGGCGGCCCAGTCGTCGAAGGGCGCCTCGCCGAGGAGTTGAACATCTCGCGCACGCCGATGCGCGAAGCGCTCCTCCGCCTTGAAGGCGAAGGCCTGCTGGTTCGCTCTGGCGCACGTTCATACTCGGTTCGCCTCGTCAGCGCGCAAGAATACTTTCAGGCAATGAAGGTGCGAGAACTCCTGGAGTCCGAGGCCGTCGCACTCGCAATCGGCAAGATCGACAAAAAGCAGATTCATCAGCTCATCAAGAAAATCAAGTCGCTCAGCAGCGGCCAGCAGGAACAGGCACATTGGGAAGTCGACGACCAGGTGCATACGCTGATGGCCCGCGCGAGCGGCAACGATGTGCTGGCACGAACGATCGAACTCGTTCGAACCAACAGCCGGCTATTCGAGTTGGTCACGCCCTTTAATCGCATCGAGGACGATCGCGCCGAACACCTCGCGATTCTCGAAGCCTATCTGACGGACGACGCACAGGCAGCGCGCGCCGCCGTGCGTACCCATCTTCAAAATCTCCGCCGCTACGTGCTCGAGCGTCTGGCCGAAGGCACCTATGGTTGATTCGACTCGTGCGTCGGACTCGCGAGCAGGTCCTGCAGCGCCAACGCGACCGTTTTCGTCGCGATGCGCAGGTCCTCGATTGCCACGCGCTCGTCGGCACGGTGGCCGTTCGCTTCGAGCAGCGTGCGCGGGCCCGCCCCGTAAATGACCGTCGGAACACCTGCTTCGCAATACAGGCGTGCATCCGTATAGAGCGGCACGCCTTCCGTCGGGATATCGTGACCGAACACCTCCTTGGCCGCCCGCTGGAGTGCAGCGGACAAGCGCTCTGCGCCATCGATGGCGCGCAGCGGCGACGTCACGAGAACTTCGCGAATCTCCACGTCGATGCCGGGCCAACCGGTGACTGCCATGCCGATCAGCGTCTTCAGCTCGCTCACCACGTCGTGAGGCGATTCCTCCGGAATGACGCGCCGGTCGAGCCGGAACGTCACCTTGTCCGGCACGACGTTCGTATTGATCCCCCCTTCGATCAGGCCAACCACGAGCGTCGGATGCGAAATGCCGGGCGTCGTCGAGCGGATCTCGCGCAGTGCGTTCCGATGGGCATAAAGCGCACCGAGTACCGCAGTAGCCGCTTCCAGCGCATCATGGCCCGTATCGGGCCGTGCAGCGTGCGCCGACTTGCCGCGCACCGTCACCTCCAGATGCACCGCACCGTTATGTGCGGTCGTGATCGAATACGAGAAGCCCGCACAGATCGCATAGTCGGGCTCCACGATGCCCTGCTTCAAGAGCCAGGCGGGACCGACCAGGCCGCCGGTCTCCTCGTCGTATGTCAAATGAAGTTCGATCGTACCGGCCAGCTGCGCACCGCTATCGATCAGCGCCTTGAGCGCGAACGCATACGTCGCGAAATCGGATTTCGATACGGCGGCGCCGCGGCCGATCATCCAGCCGTCCCGGATTTCGGCACCGTACGGATCCGCACTCCAGCCGTCGCCCGGGGGAACGACATCGCCATGCGCGTTCAGCGCCACGACCGGGCCGTCGCCGAAACGATGGCGAATGACGAGATTGGTCGCGCTGACCATACCGGCCGCCATGACCTCAGGCGCGGGCACCGAATGCCGCTCCACGGTGAAGTCCAGTGTCTCCAGCCAGTCGGCTGCCATGTCCGCATGTGCGGCGCAGTCGCCGGGTGGGTTGTCCGACGGCTTACGCACAAGTGCGGCAAGAAAATTGACCTGCGTGGCAAAATTTCGATCGATCGTGTCGAGCAGCGCTGCTGAAAGCAACTTTGCATCCATTTGCAATTCCTTGAATGGCAGTGAACTACCGCGCCGCTGCACCAGCGGTGCACGACGCGAACGTGATTTCCGGCGCCGAACCGGCTCAATGGCGCAGAATCTTTCCCACGAATTCGCGCGTCCGTGATTCTTGCGGGGCATCGAAAATTGCCTGCGGCGACCCGGACTCGACCACCTGTCCGCCCGCCATGAACACCACTTTCGTCGATACCTGCCGGACAAAGCTCATTTCGTGCGACACGATCACCATCGTGATGCCGTCTCGCGCCAGCGCGTGGATCGTATCGAGCACTTCGTTGACGAGTTCCGGATCGAGTGCCGCGGTCACCTCGTCCAGCAGCAACAGCTTGGGTTTCAGCGCCAGCGCACGGGCAATCGCGACACGCTGCTGCTGTCCGCCGGACAACTCGTCGGGATAGGCATGCAGCCGGTGAGCGAGACCGACGCGAGTGAGCAGCTCCGTTGCTTCCCGTTCAACCTGCCCGCTCGGTCTGCCGCGAATCTTCGTCGGCGTGATCATCACGTTCTCGAGCGCAGTCATGTTCTGAAACAGGTTGTATTGCTGGAACACGATTGCGACATCCGTGCGCAAGGCGCGCACGCGCTCGCGGCTGGCGTAATCGATTTCGCGCCCATCGAGCAGCACGCTGCCCTGCGCGAGCGGCAGTAACCCGAGCAGCACGCGCAACAACGTGCTCTTGCCCGATCCGGACGGACCAATCAGGCTGACGACCTCGCCTTTCTCGATGGAAAGATTGATGCGTTCGAGGACGGTATGAGCGCCATACGATGCTTTCAGATCAACGATTTCGAGTTGCGGCAAGGCTCTTCTCCAGATGCTTTCCAAAACGCGACAGCGGGTAAGACATGGCGAAATACAGCAACAGAATCGCGCCGTAGACGAGACCAGCGGAAAATCCCTTGTCGTTGAGCACCTTTCCGGCGGACGTCAGTTCCATCACGCCGATCTGCGAGGCCAGCGCGGTATCCTTGATGAACATGACGAAAAAACCGAACGTCGGCGGCACGATCACCCGCCAGGCTTGCGGCACAACCACGTACCGCAGCATTTTCAAGTAGCCGAAATTCAGCGTGACGGCCGCCTCCCGCTGATTGGGATGAACGGATTCGAGCCCGCTTCGAACGATTTCGCCGAGATACGCCGACGCAATCAGGCTTACGCTGACGAGCGCGACCGCAAATGTCGACAGCTTCGCGCCGCTCGACTGGCTCGCGAAAAACACCAGCATCAATGTGACGAGGAATGGTATACGCCGGAACACGAGGCAATACGCGAACAGCAGCGCTCGTGCAGGTGCCAGCGCGCGGGTGCGCGTCACCCGGACCACGGCGACAGCGAACCCGACGGCAAAGCCCGCGGCACACCCGACGGCGGAGAGCACGAGGGTCGCAACGAAGCCTTGTACCAGCAGCGCGGCGTTGTAGTAGGAGAACAGATGGCGCAGTTCCGACGCGGCAGTATCGACCATCAAAACACCTTTATCTTCGCTCGGCAGGCATACCGCCCAAATGCCGCGAGCGCGAACGTCGCAATCAACGTGATCGCGATGTACATCACCGCCGCCACGCTAAACGCCTCGATGGACAGATACGTCTGCGAACTGAGATTGAACGTTCGCCCGGTCAATTCCTCGACACCGAACACCGATGCCATCGAAGTCCCGAGCGTCATCATGATGAACTGGTTCGACAACGGCGGAAACATGACTTTCAACACATGTGGAAAGATGACGTAACGCACTATCTGCGCGGTCGAAAACCCGAGTACCTCTGCCGCCTCGATCTCCGCTCGACGCACCGACGCAAAACCGGCACGCTGGATTTCGCACAGGTAGGCGCCTGCATTGAAGGTCGCGCCGATCAGCACCGCCGAAAACGGGCTCAGCGTCACGCCGACTTCCGGCAGCGCGAAGAACAGGAAGAAGATCTGGACGAGCTGCGGCGTGTTGGTCGCGAACATGACGTAGGCGGCGACGACTCGCCTTAGCGATGCCGGCCCGTAATGCAAAATGGACGCGCATACGACGCCGATCAGCATGCCGAACACGAACGCGAGCATGGCGATCTGCAGGCTCAGCCATGCACCTGCAAGCAGATACGGCCACTGTTCGAGGATCGGGGCGAACTGAAGTGCCATCGTCGTCACTTTGCGGCGGTCATAGGCGCCGCAGTCGGATCGTGCAGCATCGGGCCGCCGAACCAGCGCTTCCAGCTGGCCGCGACGAAGCCCGTTTTATGCAGCGTGGCGATTTCCTTGTTCAAACGTTCGGTCAGCGCAGTATTCCCCTTTCGGATACCGATGCAATCGTAGTCGACCTCGATCGGTGAATCGACGACTCGCCATTTCGTCGGATAGTTCTTCGTATAGCTCAGCATGAAATCGAGCACATCGATCAGCGCATCGGCACGTCCCTGGGCAATCGCACGCACCGCGTCCGGGTAGTTGTCGAGCAACAGCAATTGCGCCTTGGGCAACTGTTCCTGGATCAGCTTTACCGGCGTCGTGCCGCGAACCTGTACCAGCCTGACCGAGGGATCGTTCAGTTGCGTGTAGTCCTTGAACGTGGTGGCCTGCGTCGTCAGGACGCCCAGCACCTCGGTATTCACCGGATCGGTGAAATCGATCACCTTCAACCGGTCCGGGTTGCGGGTCATGCCGCCCATCACGGCATCGATCTTGTCGGCCATCAGGAACGGCACGCGATCGGCCGATCCGACGGGAACGATCTCGAGCTTCACACCGAGCGCATCGGCCAGCTTGCGGGCAACGCTGACATCGAAGCCGTCGATCGTATTCTTCGCGTCGTACAAACCGAGCGGCGGCAAATTCGGATTGATACCGAACACGATCTTCTTTGATTCGAGGATTTCTTGCAGTGAACGCGCGTGGGCCGGGAACGCGCCGATCAGCGCGACAGCGGCGAGGCCGGCGGCGAGAAGACGGCTCAGGATGATCGGAGGCTGCATGGAAAGCTCCTAACGGTACGGGTCGGGTTGCAAGGATTCGGGCTGGAAACGCTCGCCTCGAAGTACGATTTTTTTGGCGATTTTGCGTATACGAATCGTATACGTTAGTATCAAATCATCGCCCAAATTTGTTGTCAAGCAACGCTGTGCAACCGGAGAACGTCATGCGAAACGAGATCGCGGATCAGGCTGCCACGGTCGAATTCTTCTTCGACGAACGAAAGTTCACTGCCCGCGCGGGCGAATGCGTCGCGGCGGCCCTGTTCGCCGCCGGCGTCAAGACGCTTCGCAAGAGTCCCCGCCTGCTTCAGCCGCGCGGCATGTTCTGCTTGATGGGGTCGTGTCAGGAATGCCTCGTCATGGTCAACGGCGAACGCTTGCTCGCTTGCCGCACGACGGTGACGGCGGCACTGCGCGTTCGGTCAGTTCCGGAGGTCTACGTCCATGACTGATTTCGATCTGGTCGTGCTGGGCGGTGGACCGGCCGGTGCGAACGCGGCGCTTGCCGCAGCCGGGGCAGGATTGAAGGTGGCGCTATTCGACGAGAATCGCGCGATCGGTGGACAGGTCTATCGAGCGCCGGTCGATCCGCGACCGGTCGACGGTGACGCGGAGCGCGAGGACGGCGACGCATTGCGAGCAGCCGTCGAAACGAGCGACGTGTCCGTATTCACCGATCATGCGGTGTGGTCGATCGGCGGCAACTACCGTATCGACGCAGTCGGACCGCGCGGCCTGGTTCAATGCAACGCGCGCGCACTCGTCGTCGCAACCGGCACGACGGAACGCGTCGTGCCTTTCGACGGCTGGACGACGCCGGGTGTCATCGGTCTCGCCGCCGCAACCATTCTGCTGAAATCGCAGCACCGGCTGCCCGGGCGAACGACGCTCGTGGCGGGATGTGGGCCGCTGCTCGCCGCCGTCGCGGCGAAAACGATCCTGAAAGGTGGCCTGGTCGTCGGGATAGCCGATCTGGCAGGACATGCGGACTGGTTGCGCACGCTACCATCGATGTCGGGGCGCTCTGGCCTGTTGCGCCAGGGTTTCGACTGGTGGCGTGTCATCCGGCGTGCCGGGGTACCGATTCATTCGCGTCATACCATCGTGCGCGTCGAGCCGCACGGCGAGCGCCTGCTCGCCACGCTGGCCCGATGCGATGCTGCCGGACGTCCGATCGACAACGCGCGCACGACGGTCATCGCCGACTGTGTCGCGGTCGGCCACGGCCTCACGCCTTCCACCGATGTGACGCGCCTGCTCGGCGCGTCGCACCGCTATTCCCGCGACGCCGGAGGATGGATTGCCAGTGCCGACGATGACGGCCGGACATCCCGGTCCGGCCTCTACGTCGCGGGCGACGCGGCCGGGATCGCCGGTGCGGCAGCAGCCGCCATTCACGGAAAACTCGCCGGCAATGCCTGCGCGCTCGACTTGTCGACGCCCGATGTCGCGCGCGGGACCGAGCGGCTCGACAGTTTGCGCCGTGCATATCGGAAAGCGGCACGGGCCGGTCGTGCCATGGCCCGTCTGATGGCCCTGCGGCCGGGCCAGGTAGACGCGATCGGTGCAGATACGATCATCTGTCGTTGCGAAGACGTGCGACGTAGCGAGATCGACGCTGCGATCGACGCCGGTGCACTCGACATCAATCAGTTGAAGGCCTGGACACGCTGCGGCATGGGACCGTGCCAGGGGCGCACCTGCGGCGACATCGCTGGCGAATTGCTTGCAAGCCGTGCGGAAGTCGGAACACGTGAAGCAGCCGGCTGCCTGACCGCGCGCGCGCCGTTGCGGCCCGTTCCCATCGGCGCACTCACCGGGACGTTTTGCTATGACGACATTCCGATTCCGCAGGCTGCACCGCTATGAAAGCGATACCCCATCGTATCTCCGGCCATTACGACGCTGCCGTGGTCGGCGGCGGCGTCATGGGATGCACGACCGCCCTGTTTCTGGCCCGTGCCGGGATGCGCGTCGTACTGCTGGAACGGGATGCGCTGTGTCGAGCCGCGTCGGGCGTCAACGCCGGCACGCTGACGCTGCACATGACGCGAGCCGCCCTCGTTCCCTATGCCCTCCGCGCGTGGGACATGTGGATGCATGCCGATACCTGGCTCGGCGGCGGCGTACTCGCGACGGCTGCGGCGGGACTGTCGCTCGCGTTCACCGATGCCGAATGCGCGCTGCTGAGGAAGCGGGCCGACGCGCGCCGTCAATACGGCGCTGCAATCGATCTGATATCCGCCGCTGACGCGTGCGGGATCGAGCCCGGGCTCAATCCCGCCGTGCGCGAGGCGGCATTCTGCGCGACCGACGGCTTCGCGACCGCCTATCTGACGGGGCGCGCCTATCACGCAGCGTTGCGCGAGGCGGGGGTCGAGATTCTGGAGCAGACGCCAGTCACGCACATTGACCGCGCGAATGGCCGTTATCGCCTGCACGGCCCGGACAGCGCGGTGTCCGTCGATGCGACGCGTCTCGTGATGGCCGGCGGCGTATGGCTGGAGCCCCTCCTCGCGTTGCTCGACATTCACATTCCGGTCAAGACGCTCGTCAATCAATTGATCGTCACCGAACGGATGCCGCCGGTGATGCGCTCAGTGTTGAGCATCGCAAACGGGCTCCTCTCGCTCAAGCAATTCGCGAACGGCACCGTCCTGATCGGCGGTGGCTGGCAAGGCATCGGCGACCGCCGGCGTGGGCCAGTCGAAGCCTTGCCGCAAAACCTGATCGGCAACCTGCGTCTCGCGCAGCACGTCATTCCGGCCCTCGAGCACGCGCGCGTCGCAAGAATCTGGCTCGGCCTCGAGGCCGAAACCGCGGACGCGATGCCGATGATCGGCGCGCTACCCGGGCACGACGATGCCTGGGTAATCGGCTGTGTGCATTCCGGCTACACGAGCGGCCCTTACATGGGCAGGTTGCTGGCCGATGCGATGCTTGGCCGGACACTCGAAATGCCGCTCTTCGACCCCGCGCGGCTGATCGCATCAACGGGTACGCCCACCCTGACCTCACCGGAAGCCACCGCATGATTCCATCGACACCGCACCCGTTCCACGGCGTGTACGCCGCCACGCTATGCCCGCTCGACGCGCACGGTCGCACGCTCGACGAGACCGCGCTCGCCCGCCATCTCGACGATGTCACATCGGTGCCTGGCATCGTCGGCCTCCTGGTCAACGGGCACGCCGGCGAAAACCATGCACTTTCCCGTGATGAAAAACGACGCGTCGTCGAAATCGCGCATGCAGTTTGCGGCGATCGTTCGATCATCGTCGCCGGCGTCAATGCGGAGGACAGCTACGAAGCGCAACGCCATGCCGACGATGCCAAACGCGCAGGCGCCGATGCGCTGCTCCTGTTTCCGCCATTTTCCTGGGCGCTGTCTACCGATCGTGACATCGTCCTCGCGCATCACCATATCGCGAACGCCGCTGCGCGACTGCCGATGATCCTTTATCAGGCAGGCGTCAATACCGGTGCAATGGCGTATCCGCCCGATACGCTCGCTGCGCTCGCCGCTCTGCCGGATGTGGTGGCCGTCAAGGAGGGCAGTTGGGAAACCAGTGCGTACGACGCCAATCGGAGGCTTCTGCGGGAGGTCGCGCCACACGTCGCGGTGATGGCGTCCGGCGACGAGCATCTGTTCACATGCTTTGCCTTGGGAACGGAGGGCAGTCTCGTCAGTCTCGCGGCGCTCGTTCCGGTGCAGATCGTTGCGCTCTATCGCGCGGTGGCGGAAGGTCGGCTCGCCGACGCGCAGCGTGCGCACTCGATGCTCTACCCGCTTGCCAAGGCGATCTACGGCACCACGCCCGGCTCGCGCGCCACCGCACGGCTCAAGGCATGCCTTCACCTGGCCGGCAAGTTTCCACATCCGACGGCACGCCCGCCAGTCACACCGTTGTCCACCGACGAAATTTCACGCCTCGAAGCCGCCCTCGCTCTCGCTCTCGCCCTCGAACCAGACCGGAGTTCCACATGACGCACGCCACACCCCGTACCCTCATCAAGGGCGGCCGCCTGATCACGGCGGTCGACGACTACGTCGCCGACCTCATCGTCGAAGGGGAGCGCATCGCGTGCATCGGTCACGCGCTTGAAGTCGGTCCGGACACCCACGTGATCGATGCCAGCGGCTTGCTGGTATTTCCCGGCGGCGTCGACTGCCATACCCACATGGAAAACACCTTCGGCACATCGACCACTTGCGACAATTTCGCATCCGGCACACGATCGGCCGCGTTTGGCGGCACTACCACGATCGTCGACTTCGCGCTGCAGACACCCGGCACGAGCCCGCTTGAAGCGATCGCGCGCGCTGGGGCAAAAGCGTCGTCCGCCGCCAATATCGACTATGGCTTCCATGTGATCGTCACGCAAGTCGACGAGCAGGTTCTGGCAGACATGCGTGACGCGATCCGGCATGAAGGCGTGTCGAGCTTCAAGATGTTCATGGCCTATCCCGGGACCGTGATGTCCGACGATGCGGCGATCTTCCAGGCCATGCGCATGGTCGGCCAGCATGGCGGGATGATTGCGCTCCATGCGGAAAACGGCACCGTGATCGATCTGCTGATTCGCGAGGCGATCGCTCAGGGCCACACTTCCCCCCGTTATCACGCACTGACTCGGCCGGCCATCATGGAGGGCGAAGCGACCCACCGCGGCATCAAGCTGGCCGAGCTTGCGGAAGCGCCCGTCTACTTCGTGCATCTCTCTGCCAAGGAAGCCCTCAAGCACGTGATCGAAGCGCGCGACCTGGGCATTCCGGTCTTCGCCGAAACCTGCCCGCACTATCTGTTCTTCGACGAGTCCGTTTATGCCGACGACAATTTCGATCTGGCCCGCTACGTGATGAGCCCGCCACTGCGTTCAAAGGAAGCGCAGCATGCGCTCTGGACGGCGCTCAGGACCGACGACCTGCAATTGATCTCCACCGACCATTGCCCTTACTGCATGAAGGAGGGCCATCGCGGAAACTTCAATCAGAAACCGCTCGGCGCGAGCGATTTCTCGAAGATCCCGAACGGCGTCCCTGGCGTCGAAACGAGAATGACCGTCGTCTACGACGGCGGCGTACGCGATGGCAAGATTTCGCTGAACCGGTTTGTCGAGTTGATGTCGACCGCGCCGGCGAAACTGTTCGGCCTGTTTCCACGGAAAGGTACGCTCGCGATCGGCAGTGACGCGGATATCGTGTTGTTCGATCCGGACGAACGGCACACGATCAGCGCGCGCACGCAGCACAGCGACTGTGATTTCACGCTGTTCGAAGGGCGTCAAGTGACAGGGCGTGTCAAGAAAGTGATGCTGCGTGGACAATGGCTTGTCGACGATGACGAGTGGGTCGGCCCGACGGGACGCGGACGGTTTGTCGCGCGGGGCGAGCTCGGCGCGCTCGGATGATCACGACATGCCAATGTACGAGTACGCATGTCCCGGCTGCGGCGTATTCGACGCGCGCCGCATGGTCTCCGAACGAGATATTCCTGCGTGCTGCCCTCGATGCGGACAATATGCGCCGCGCGTCAGACTGACGCTCCCGTCGATATACCGGTCGAATCATGATGCTTCGCACGAGGGCGACGATGGTGCGTACCTAAAGTCCCGACTCGATTGCGCTTGCTGTAGATCGTAGTCTTTAGCCGTTTTCGCCTCGCCCCCTTGGCGTGAAAAAGGGTTGAATCCCCACGCCGACTCACAACAACGTCACCAGCGTCCTGATCCCCAGATGAACGGATTGCCCAACCGCCGTTCGGTACGCAACTCCGCGTCGCCGCGCGCCCATTTCCTCCAACAGTTCGACGTCCATTCGCGCCCCGGAACGTGCCTCCGTCCGCCGTAGAACTGACCTCACCTCGGTCGGCAGCTTGCACCCGTGGAAAAGGCATGGATATTGCCCCGTAGCCTCATCTTTCCGAGCGAAAAACAGGAGAACCGATGAGCGATCCCACCGCACATTCCCGCACGACCGCCAAAGCGGTGCCGCCCCCGCGAGACCCGCATCTGCGCGCGCTGGCGAACTGTATTCGCTTCCTTGCAATGGATGCAGTACAGAATGCCAACAGCGGCCATCCTGGTGCGCCAATGGGGCTGGCCGACGTTGCGACGGTGCTGTTCAAGGAGTTCATGCAATTTGATGCATCCGCCCCCCACTGGATCGATCGGGACCGGTTGGTCCTTTCCAACGGACACGCATCGATGCTCCTCTACAGCTTGCTCTATCTCACGGGCTATGCCGACATGACCCTCGACGAGCTCAAGCGCTTCCGGCAAGTCGGCAGCAAGACGCCAGGTCATCCCGAGTACTCGCACGCCGATGGAATCGAACTGACGACCGGTCCCCTCGGACAAGGCATCGCGGAATCCGTCGGCATGGCGTTGGCCGAGCGCGTCATGAATGCGCACTTCGGCGATGACCTCGTCGATCACTACACATACGTATTTCTCGGCGACGGTTGCCTGATGGAAGGCATCAGCCACGAGGCCATTTCGTTGGCCGGCCACCTCCGGTTGGGCAAACTGATCGCGTTCTGGGACAACAATTCGATTTCCATCGACGGTCCCACCCAGCTCGCGGTCTCGGACAACGAGATCGAGCGCTTTCACTCGGCTGGGTGGCACGTCCTGGAAATCGACGGTCACGATACGGACGCGATACGGCGCGCGATCGAGACCGCCAGGACAACGCATGACAGACCGACGTTGATCGCATGCAGGACGATCATCGGGTTCGGCTTTCCGACGAAGGCTGGCACCGAGAAAGCCCATAGCGATGCGCCGGGCGAGGATGAAATCGCGGGCGCACGCCAGACCCTCGATTGGCATTCGCCGCCGTTCGAAATCCCGGATGACCTGCTGAAAGCATGGCGGGAGATCGGGGCGCGCGGCCGCAAGGCAAGACTCGCGTGGGATGAGCGTGTCAGCCGGGCGCCGCACGCGCTGCGTACCGAATTCGACCGACGTAATGCCGGAAAGCTTCCGGATGACTGGAAGACGGCGATTGCGGCGGCACGGCAGGCGTTTGTTGCCGCAGGCAGTGCAATGGCCACCCGCAAGGCCAGCGGTGAAGTGCTTGATCAACTCTCCGATGCGATTCCGGAATTGCTGGGCGGCTCGGCGGATCTTACGCAGTCCAATAATACGAAGACGAAGAACCAGATCGCGATCGAGCCCGGGCAGTTCAAGGGTTCATATGTCCACTACGGCGTCCGCGAACACGGCATGGCCGCCGCCATGAACGGCATTGCCCTTCACGGCGGCCTCATTCCGTACGGTGGCACCTTTCTTTGTTTTTCGGACTACTGCCGTCCGGCGATCCGCTTGAGCGCGATGATGCGGGTGCGCGCCATCTTCGTGATGACGCACGATTCCATCGGTCTCGGAGAAGATGGCCCGACGCATCAACCCGTCGAGCACCTTGCCGCCCTTCGGGCCATTCCCCAACTCGCCGTCTATCGGCCGGCCGATCCAGTCGAAACGGCAGAGTGCTGGGAGCTGATTCTCGAACAGCCCCGCAGGGCTGCGCTGCTCGCATTGTCACGACAGCCGGTCCCGCTCCTGCGCAACGAGCCCGGAAACGAAAACAAGTCGGCGCGCGGCGCCTATGTCTTGCGGGAGGCCGATGGCGGGCCGCGCCGACTCACCCTGCTCGCGACAGGCTCGGAGGTCGACCTCGCCGTCCAGGCACGCGACATCCTGCAGCAGGAAGGCGTGCCGACGGCCGTCGTATCGATGCCGTGCCGCCTGCTCTTCGAGGAGCAACCACGCGATTACCAGCGGGCCGTGCTGGGCACTTCTCCCGCGAGAGTCGCGGTCGAGGCGGCGGTCGAACTGGGATGGGAGCGGTACCTCGGACCGGAAGGCCGGTTCGTCGGCATGCACAGCTTCGGCGAGTCGGGAAAAATCAAGGACGTG
This sequence comes from Burkholderia sp. E168m22, assembly GCF_001319805.1. Lineage (NCBI taxonomy): Bacteria > Pseudomonadati > Pseudomonadota > Betaproteobacteria > Burkholderiales > Burkholderiaceae > Burkholderia > Burkholderia sp. E168m22. The sequence goes on along the minus strand of NZ_BBSK01000148.1, from coordinate 25,179 downwards.
TACAAAAAATTCGACATCACGGTCGATGCGGTCGTTCGAGCGGCGCGTCAGGTGCTGTCCGAAGTGTGACATTGCTGCGATCCACTCGAGAGGCGATGACCTCGCGGGGTTCCTGGTTACGCCTGGAGAAGTGGGCGGCCTCGGTTTTCGGCGAATGCTCGCGTAGCGTTAGAATAGCGCCCCTTCTCATGGGAGACGACAATGTCCTGGTTCGTTTATGAAGTGCCCGAATACCACGAAGACGCCGCGCGCATCGAACCGTTCAGCGAGCTGCGTAGCCGCGTGCTGAAAGCCGGCGGCCCGGCCATGGCAGACGACCTGGAAAGCGTTCGCGAAAACGCCGCGGCGACAGCGGACACGCCGGAGCGCCCGCTGCGTACCCCGGAAAATCCGCAGGTCTTTCCGATTCCTTACGCCGACTCCATGATCCTGGTCGGGTTCATCTTCGACCTGAAGCGCGAATTCCGGCAACTGGTCGTATCGCCCGTGGAAATGCCCTGGCTGAAAGAAGCGTAACGCGTGGCGCAGGCGGGATGTCACACCGGGCGACCTGTTCACGGAGCGTCGTGACGATGCTGTCCCGTTCGGCAAGCGGCAACGCGCCGGCCCGCCGCGCGCCACTCGCAGGCTAGAAGCGATGCCGCAGCCCCGCCAGCACCGCGATCTGGCTGCTACGCCCCGCCCCCGCCGGTCCGAAGAAGTTGATCGCAACGGTGCCCGCATCGCCGGCCCGCCGCTGATAGACCATCGACATGTGCAGATCGGTGCGCTTCGACAGCAGGTAGGTGATGCCCGCATCCACCTGATGCCATCTCGGCCGGTCGCCGGTCGCGAACGACGTGGCGCCGCTGCCGGTATACCCATGGCCATCGGTGAAGATGTAGCCGACCCCCGCGATCAGCACCGGTGTGAAGTTGTAGCGCCCGTTGATCTCGTAGTTGTCGACGCGCAGGCTGTGGCCGCCGCGATAAGCGAGCCGCGTGTCGGTGACGACCAGGTTCACCGCTGCCGCGCCGAACGAATAGCCGGCGCCCAGTGCCGAGATGCGCTGACGCTCGACGAAGCCCGCGTTGTAGAAGAGGCTGGTCGAACCGCTGTACTCGTCGCCGATCGCGCCGTTCGGATTATTCCCCGACGACGCAATCCCCGCCGACGGATTGTTCAGTTGCAGATAGCTCGCGACCACATGCAACGGTCCGCGCAGGTAATCGAGCCCGAAGCCGTACGCGCGGTTGTTGGCGAAGCCTTGGCCGGCGCCGCCGCCCGCCTGGTTGCTGAATGCATAGAGCGCGCCGAGCTTCAGTCCCGCGAGCGGACTTACCTCGTACTTGACGCTGTTGTTCAGGCGAAACGTCTGGAAGCTGTCGTCCACGTCCCCGATGTGCGCGCCGTAGATGCTGCCGAACTGAAGCCATGCCATCAGCGGTGCGACGTAGTCGAACGTGTAGTCATACTGACGGCCGAGCGTCAGCTTGCCGTACTGCTTGCTCGACAAGCCGACGTACGCCTGCCGTCCGAACAGTCGGCCGCCCTGCGACGACGTGCCGTTCAATCCGCTGAACCCCGCTTCGAGCTGGAACACCGCGGAGAGGCCGCCGCCGAGATCCTCGCGTCCGAGGAAACCCAGGCGGTCACCGCTGCCCCAGCCGGTCGCCATTGACCAGCGCGACGCGCCCTGCGCCTTGATCGACGACGCGACCGTATTCGTCCAGGCAATGCCCGTATCGATGATGCCGTACAACGTGACCGAGCTTTGCGCATGGACCGTGAGCGGCGCCGCGAGGGCGCAAGCCACCGCAGCAGTGCAGACTGCTGTTTTCATCGTGCTTCTCCGGTTTCGATGGAATGAGGTGATGCGGATCGAAGGCGGCGGGAACGCGCAGCGGGCGCAAACGCGCAGCATGCATCGCACCGGCGACCGTGCGTGCGCGCGCGCCGCGCCCGGCCCCGCCGCTGCCGCTGTTCCTAGCGCTCCGCTGCGGGTAGCGGCGGTTCGGCGCCCGCGGGATCACACGCCGCGAGCCCGTCGTCGTGCGTGTCGCCGGGCCGGTACATGCGACCGAGCACGAACATCAGCGCCGCGACGGCGACGACCGGCAGCGCCGCGACCTGGAACAGCTCGCGCACCGGCACATGCGCGGCGAGCAGCATCCCGCCGATCATCGGGCCGGAGATCGAGCCGATCTTCGCCACGCCGATCGCGGTGCCGGTGCCTTTCGAGCGGAAGCTGGTCGGATAGACGATCGACGCGACGGCATTGAGCCCTGCCTGGGTGCCGGCGACGCAGAAGCCGACGCCGAACACGGCGGCCGTCAGCCAGGCGGTCTCGAGGTTCATGCCGAGCGCCGCGACGAGCGGAAAGCCGACGAGCGGCAGACACGTGACGAGCCGCACGCCATGGCGGTCGATGAAGCGCATCAGCACGAGGCCGCCGAGCGTGCCGCCGACGGAGAACAGCGTCGTCATCAGCGCGGCGCGATGCGCGGCGACGCCGGTCGCCTCGATCAGCACCGGCAGCCAGTTTTGCAGGAAGAACAGCGCCATCGAATTCGCGATGTACGCGAGCCACAGCGCGGTCGTCACGTAGCGCAACCGGCCGGCGAACAGCATGCGCGGCGAGAACTTCGCGACGCGGCGCTCGTCGGTCACGACGAAGCGCGCCTCCGGCGGCAACGCGAGTTCGGGCCGCACGCGCGCGGCAGTCGCGGCAATGCCGTCGCGGGGCCAGCCCTTCAGTACCTGATAGCGCAGCGACTCCGGCATCACGAACGACAGCGCGGCGGCCACCACGAGCGGCGCGAGCCCGCCGACCACGAATACCGCCGGCCAGCCGAAGTGCGGCACGAGCCACACGGCGACGCCGCCGCCAAAGCCCGCCCCGAGCGTATAGCCGGTGAACATCAGCGTGACCCAGGTCGCCCGCAGCCGCTTCGGCGCGAATTCCGACACGAGCACGAACGCGTTCGGCACCGCGCCGCCGATGCCGATGCCCGCGGCGAAGCGCAGCCACAGCAGGTGGTCGACACTCGACGCCCATGCGGTCGCGAGCGTGACGAGCCCGTACCAGCATGCACCGAACAGGATCGCGCGCTTGCGCCCGATCCGGTCGCCGATATAGCCGAACAGGATCGAGCCGATCATGATGCCGAAGACGTTGGCGCCGAACACCGGCCCGAGCACGCTGCGCTCGATGTGCCAGGCGCGAATCAGCGAAGGCGCGGCGAACGCCAGCGCACTGAGCTCGTAGCCGTCGGTCAGCATCACGAGCCAGGTCGACGCGATCAGCAGGATCGCGAAGCGGCCGATTCTCTGTTCGTCGATCAGGCGCGACACGTCCACCGTGCGCGCATCCGGCAAGGGTTGAATCATCGTCTCCTCCTCAGGTGCCGCGTCGGCGCGCCGGCAGATTCCGGCGCGTCGCGCGTTCCTTCGTTTCGTCTCTGGCCGGCGCGGCAGCGGGTACTGGTTGCGAGCCTCCTGGCGGAGCGCCCGATGCACCTCTTTGGTATTGCCGCGCGGCCGGCGGGTCGTGCGTCAGTGCTTCAGATGCGGTGGATCGATTCGATCGACGTTGTCGGCGAGCCGCTCGCGCAGCAGGCCGCGATCGATGTCATGGACACTGCCGCCATCCGCGAGATCGAACGCGTGCGCGGCCGCCGCGCCCATCGCGATGCACGGCCCCATCACCCGCACGCTCGACAGCGCGGTCGCGTCGGCGTCGATGCAGCGGCCGACCGCGATCAGGTTGTCGGCGTCCTTCACGACGAGGCTGCCGAACGGCACGGTATGCAGATGGTCGTCGCCGAACGGCTTCCATTCGTAGCCCTCGGCGCGATCGTGCAATTCGATCGGCCAGGAGGTGCGTGCGACCGCGTCCGGAAACTGCCGGGCGGCGATCACGTCTTCCGAGCGCAACTGCTGGGCGCCGACGATCCAGCGCGTCTGCCGGATGCCGGGCAGCCCGTAGCTGCGGATGTGCGCGTTGCGATAGATGTGCGGATACTCCGCGCGCAGGAACTCGAACGCGCGGTCCGCCTGGTCGCGGCCGACGAGCGCGGTGCGCGACGCCGCCATCGGTTCGAGCGGCGTCTCGATGTGCGTCATGTTCGCAATGCCGATGTTGCGGCCGCGGAAATAGAACACGAGCCCGTCCTTGCGTTCGAGCCCATACGCGTGTGCCTTTTCCTCGACGCGCTCGCGAAACGCGGGCGGCGTCGGCAGATCGGTCTCGTCGAGGTTCTCGAGCACGATCATCTGCGTGCCGCGAATCGGCGTTTCCGGCTCCTGGCAGTCGAACCCGGCGAGCCACGTGAGCGCGGCATCGCCGCTCGCGTCGACGAAGCCGTCGGCCGCGATGCGTACGTCGCCGTAGCGCGTCGCGACGTCGAGTTCGCGCACCCGCCGCCCTTCGCGCACCACGTCGCGCAACACGGCGCCGAGCACGACGGTGATGCCTGCGTCGAGAATCTTCTGCTCGATCCAGCGTGCGAGCGCGACTTCGTCGTACAGCACGACGGTCGTCAGCGGCCCTTCCTTGTAATGCAGCGCGCCCTTCTCGCCGAGATCGCGCAGGATGCCGTCCGCGATGCCGTGCGTGACCTGGAAGCGCTTCGGCCCGTTCGAGAACAGCCCGCAGAACGTGCCGATGATCGAGTTGACCGCCTGGCCGCCGAGCGCGGGCAGGCTGTCAACCAGCACGACCTTGCGGCCCAGCGCGGCCGCTTCGAGCGCAGCCGAGGTGCCGGCGATGCCCGCGCCGACGATGCACACGTCGGCGTCGAGTGTCCAGCCCGTCGGTTGGCCGTCGCGGCGAACGATACGAGTACCTGTGTTCAAAACATGCTCTCCTTGAAAATCCATCGCGGTGGCGCGCGGACGAAGCCGCGCGCCGGAATCAGGTGCGGCTGCGCTTGAGCACTTCGACGACGCCGCGCTCGGCATCGACGCGCACCCAGTCGCCCGTTTCGATCACGTCGAGCGGATCGACGTCGAAGTCGGTCAGCGACGGCGCGTGGCTCACCACCGCGCCGAGCGCGATCTTCGTGGTCATTTCGTTGAACAGCATCGCGGCCGGCGCGGTGCCCGCGATTCGCGCGATATGGAACTGGCTGGACCATCCGGACGAACCCTTCGCGCCGGGAAACACCAGCACCTTGTTCGCGAAGCTCTGGCCGCGCAGTTCGTGACGCGTCTCGATGATCGTGCCGGTGCGCGGATCGATGCCGCCCCAGCCGGAGATGCGATCGCGCGTGACGAGCGCCTCGCCCTCGACACAGCCGCCGACCACCTTGCGTCCGCGCAGCACGATCGGCGTGCCGGCTTTGTCCGTCATTTCGTGAATTTCGTGATGCGTGCTCATGCCGCCAGCCCTCCGTTCCAGCGGCCGCTCACTGCGGCCTCGATGCAATCGGCCGTGGTGCCGAACCACGCCTGCACGCCCATGATCGCCGGCAGGTAGTGCGCCTGCTTCGCCGAGTCGAGCGCAACGACGCGCGTGCCCTTGGGCATCACGCGACCGATCGCCGAGCACGTGTCGGTCATCAGCACCCCGCCCGCGTCCTCGATCAGCTTCGTATAGCCGGCCTGGTCCGCCAGCTGGCGGGTCGCGCGTGCGGTGAAGATCCACAGCTCGGTATTCGTGCCGATACGGCGCCCTTCGAGCAACTGGCAGACCTCCCAGATCTGCTCGATCGAATAGTGCGGACAACCGAGCATCACGAAGTCGACCTGGGCGTCTTTCGCGGTGGTGTTGACGCGCTCGTACGCGATGCGCCGCTCGGCCGCGCCGTAGCGGATCGTCTCGAGAGGCTTGCGGCCGCGAAACGCTTCGTCGCGCGAGCGCGCCTCCGGCGTCTGGCCGACGATGTGGTACATCTCGACGCCGCCCGACGAAGCCGCGGCCGCGCCGAAGTGCTTGAGCTTCGGCAGGTTCGGCACGTCGCGCAGCCCGTCGATCACCGGAATGCGGTCCTGCACGCATTCGCCGACGTAGTAGCCGAGCAGCCCCCAGTCCTGCACCGTCTTCACGTCGACGTCGAGTTCGATCAGATGCGTGCCGCCGCGGTTTTCGTCGAGGTGCAGGCCCCAGTACGGAATCTTGCCGGTCAGCATCGCGGCGCCGGTGCTCTCGCGCCCTTCGGCATTGGAGCGCGCGCCGAGCACCGCGTTGATGTAGATGACCGCGGACGACTCCATCCATGCGCAATGCTCGCCGCGCACCGGCACGTTGCCGGTCAGGTAAGGCGCGCAGGTATTGAGCGGCTGGATGCCGAGCCGCCCGGTGAACGCCTCGCCCTGGCGGTACAGCTTCACGATCTCGCCGTCGATGCCCTGACGCTGCGCATGCTGCGGATCGAGCCCCTGCTGCAGGTGGCTGCTGAAGACCTTCGCCTTCGGCACCTCGACCACCTCGGGGCTATCGAGGTTGAATTCGGAAAACACCGCGTCGAGGCCGCCGTGCCTGGCCGCGTAATCGCGCAGGAACGGCATCGTCGCGCCGACCGTGCCGCACACGTTGTTCGTGTCCACCAGGCGCGACGCGCCGAGCGCTTCGCCGTAGCGCACCAGCAGATCCATCGCGCGCTGCACGGCCGCGCCGTCGCGGCCGTCGAGCATCGCCCGTTCGTCGTCGTTCAACTGCATTTAGCGTGCTCCCTGTACAGGTTCGAGTGGCTCCGCCGGCGCCGCCACGTATCGGTCGACGTCGACCGTCGTCGCGCGCCGCAGTTCGCGGCGCACCGACAGATCGTGACGGCGGCCGCGGTGCAGCGTGCAGCGGTTGTCCCAGATCACGAGATCGCCGGGCCGCCAGCGATGCGAATACACGAAACGGCGCGCGGTCGCATGTTCGAGCAGATCCATCAGCAACACGCGGCCTTCGGCCAGCGTGCGACCGACGACATGCGTCGCGTGCGCGCCGATGAACAGATGCCGGCGCCCCGACCCGGCGTGCTCGCGCACCAGCGGCCAGCGCACCGGCGGCAGCGCGTTGCGCTGCGCGTCGCTGTAGTCGGTATCGCCGAGCAGGAAGCGCGAGTGCAGCGCGTAGTGCTCCGCTTCGAGCCCGTCGAGTTCGCGCTGCTCGCGAGGGTCGAGCGCATCCCACGCGGCGCGCATGTCCGCGTACTCGGTCTCGCCGCCCCACTCCGGCACGACGACCGCATGCAGCATCGAATAGCGCGCCGCCGGCTGCTGGAACGAACTGTCGCTGTGCCACAACTGATTCGCGAGATTGCCGACGATGCGCCGGTGCGCGCGGTCCGCGATCTGCCCGGATTCGTCCACGTTCGAGATGTCCGCGAGTTCCTGGTGGGCGAGCCGCGCATGCGGTCGCGCCACGCGCTTGAAACCGACATCGAGCGGTCCGAGCGCGCGTGCGAACGCAAGCTGCTGATCCTGCGTGAGCGGCTGAGCGCGGAACACCAGCACCGCGTAGCGGTTCATCGCGGCGTCGATCGCGCATGCGAGCGGCTCGGACACGGGCGCGGTCAGATCGACACCGCTGGCGAGACCGACGAAATCCGGACGCGCGGCGTCAATGGGAACGACTTCAAGCGACATGGGCGGCTCCTGTTTGAGCGTTGTCCGGCGCGGTATCGTCGCCGCGGCGATGCAGGCGGCCGAGCGCGAACGCGAGGAGCGCGACGAAGGCGACCGGCACCGCGCCGAGTAAGAACATCCGTTCGACCGGCAGATGCGCGGACATCAGCATCCCGCCGATCACCGGCCCGGCGATCGCGCCGATCTTCTGGATACCGACCGCCGCGCCCGTGCCTTTCGCGCGCAGCGCGGTCGGATAGACGAGTGCCGCGACCGCGTTCAGGCCAAACTGCGTGCCGACCACCGTGAAGCCGGTCAGGAACACCGCCGCGACCAGCATCGGGGCGGGCAGTCCGGTGCCGAGCAGCGCGACGAGGGGCGTGCCGACGAGCGGCAGCACGGTGATGATGATGGCGCCGCGCGTGTCGACGAAGCGCATCAGCGCGAGCCCGCCCAGCGTGCCGCCGACCTGGAACATCGTCGAGACGAGCGCCGCGTCGCGCGGTGCGAGGCCCACGCTTTCGATCAGCACCGGCAGCCAGCTGCTGAGAAAAAACAGCGCCATCGAGTTCGCGATGTAGACTGCCCACAGCACCGGCGTCAGCGCGCGCAGCCGACCCGCGAACAGCAACCGCAGCGAGCCGTCGCGGCGGTGCTCGTGCGCGTGACCCGGCGAAGCGCCGCCGATCACGAAGCGGGCCTGCGGCGCGACGGCGAAGCCCGGTGCGATCCGCGCGACGATTCGCGCGACTTCGGCGTGACGGCCCTTGAGCGTCAGGAAGCGGATCGACTCCGGCACCGCGAACCACAACATCGCGCTCGACACGAGCGGCGCGAGGCCGCCGATCACGAACACCACCTGCCAGCCGAACTTCGGCACGAGCCACGCCGACACGAGACCGCCCACGCTGCTGCCGATCGTATAGCCGCTGTACATCAGCGTGACCCACGTCGCGCGCCAGCGCTTCGGCGCGAACTCCGTCGTATACGCGATCGCGTTCGGCACCACGCCGCCGATGCCGATGCCCGCCAGAAAGCGCAGCACCAGCAGCTGTTCGAGGCCGGTGGCACGCGACGCGGCGAGCGTGAAGCCCGCGAGCACGACGCTGCCGATCACGATCATGCGTTTGCGGCCAATCACGTCGCCGAGATAGCCGAGCACGAACGCGCCGATCATCGTGCCGAATACGAATGCGCCGAACACCGGGCCGAGCACGCCATGCTTGAGGTGCCACGCGCGGCTCAGCGCCGGGGCCGCGAACGCCATCGCGGCGAGGTCGTAGCCCTCGGTCATCATCATCACGCCCATCGCGACGATCAGCAGGATACCGAAGCGGGTGGTCTGCTGCCGCTCGATCACCGTGCCGATGTCGATTACGGTTTCGCCGCTCATCTCAACGCTCCCGCGCCGGCCGGTCCGCGCCGAGCACCGCGCCTTGCGGCATCGTGCCGACCGTCGCGCGGTAGATTTTCAGCCAGCCGGTGTCGTTGACCGGCGCGGGACGCTGCCACGCCGCGCGACGGCGCGCCAGCTCGGCTTCGTCGACCTTCAGGTCGCAGACGCGCCGGTCCAGATCGATGTCGATCGTGTCGCCGTCCTCGACGAGCGCGAGCGGGCCGCCGGTCGCCGCTTCCGGCGCCACTTCCGCGACCACCAGCCCCTTGCAGACCAGCCCCGACAGATGCCCGTCGGTGAGCATCGCGACCTGCTCGGACAAGCCCGCGCCGTCGATCGCGAACACCACGCGCGACGCCCCGCCGCCCATCGCCGGGCCGCCGCACACGCCCGCGCCGCGCATCACGACGACCTTGCCCGGCTGCACGCGACCGTCCTTGATCGCGGCGATCGCGTCGTCGGAGGTCGAGAAGCAGATCGCGTCGCCGGTGAACGTGCGCTGCTTGGTCGGCGAGATGCCGAATTTGACGATGCCGGCCTGCGGGGCGAGGTTGCCGCGCACCAGCACGATGGCCGGATGGTTCGCGAACGCGCGCTGCGGCGGGCGGATCACGTCGTCGTCGGCGATCGTCGCATCGGCCAGGTTGTCCTTCACCGTGCGCCCGGTCACCGTCAGCGCACCGGTGTCGAGCCACGCTTCGAGCCGCTTCATCACGCCGCGGCCACCGCCCGCCGCCTCCAGTTGCTCGATCATGTGCGAGCCGACCGGACGCACGCCGGTCAGCACCGGGATCTGCGCGGCGAATGCTTCGAACAGCGCGTACACGTCGACGTCGAGCCCGCCTTCGGCCGCGACCGCCTGCAAGTGCTTGACCGTATTGATCGAGCCGCCGACCGCGAGCACCGTCTTCACCGCATTCGCGAACGCGCCGTGTGTGAGGATGTCGCGCGGCTTCAGGTCGTCGCGCACCATCTCGACGATGCGCGCGCCGGCTTCGCGCACGAACGCGAACATCCGCTCGCTGTTGGCGGCGACCGGCGTGCTGCCGGGCAACGACATGCCGAGCGCCTCGCTGACCATGTGCATCGAGTTCGCGGTGCCGAGCCCCGAACACACGCCGGGGCCGCGAATCGCGTTCTGGCTCATGCCGATCAGGTCCTCGACGGGCAGCTTGCCGGTCAGCGCATGCATCGCACCGACGAACACGTCCTCGATGTCCACGTGCTCGCCGCGATATTCGCCGCTCGGCTGATAACCGCACGCGACGACGATGCTCGGGATATTCAGCCGCGCGGCGGCCATCAGCTGGCCCGGCACGGTCTTGTCGCACGACGCCAGGCACACCATGCCGTCGAGCTGCGCGCCCTCGACGGCCACTTCGATGTCGTTCGTGACGAGGTCGCGCGCAGCCAGCATGTAGGCGCCGCGAGCGCCCGCGCCGGTGATGAAGTCGCTCGGCGCCGCGGTGCGGATCTCGAACGGCAGCGCGCCCGCGGCGCGGATCGCCTGTTTCAGTTGCGCGGCGATGCCGTCGAGATGGCTGAAGCAGGTGGCAAGTTCGGACGAGGAATTGACGATGGCGATCTTCGGCTTGTCGAGGTCTTCCTCGCTGATGCCGAGATTGCGCCACTGCGCGGCGCGCACCGCGCCGAGGTAGGAACCGCGCGGAAAATTGCTGCGCAACGGGCGTTGCGGCTTGCGTCCATCGGACATGGTGTCTCACTCCTTTGTTGTGGAAACGATGGTAGGAAGCCCGATAAAATCCGTCAATTATGTGAAATCGATAGGTATCATCCAAACCATGGATATTCGTCAGGTCGATCTGAATCTGCTGAAAGTGTTCGATGCGCTGCTGAAAAAGCGCCATGTGACGCAGGCGGGCGTCAGCATCGGGCTCAGCCAGCCGGCGATGAGCTATGCGTTGTCGAAGCTGCGCGAGCTGTTCGAGGACCCGCTGTTCGTGCGCACGGGCCGCGGCATGGAGCCGACGCCGCGCGCGCAGGCGCTCGGCGAGCCGGTCGCGCGGCTACTGGATCTGGTGCAGACCGAAATCCTGCCGATGCCCGAGTTTCGCCCGGCCGAGTCGTCGCGCAACTTCGTGCTGTGCATGTCGGACATCGGCGAAATGGTGTTCCTGCCCCGCCTGGAGAGCTTTCTCGACAAGGCCGCGCCGCACGTGAGCATCAAGACGGTCGCGCTCAGCATGCCGGAGCTGGAGGAGGGGCTGGCGAGCGGCGACGTCGACCTCGCGATCGGCTACTTTCCGGGGTTGAACAGCGAATCGCTGAAGCGCAAGGCGCTGTACCGGCATTCGTATGTGTGTATCGCCCGCGACGATCATCCGGAAATCGGGGACACGCTGTCGCTCGATCAGTACCGCGCCGCCGCGCATGTGATGGTGCATCCCGAAGGCCGCGAGCAGGACGTGCTCGCCCGCACGCACGAGCGCCTCGGGATTCGCGTCAACGTCCGCTTCAGTACGCCGCGCTTCATCGGCGTGCCGTTCGTCGTCGCCGGGTCGGACATGATCGCGGCGGTGCCGCAGGCCGTCGGGCGGCGCTTCGCGGAGTTCGTGAACGTCAAGCTGCTGCCGCTGCCCTTCCCCGCCCCCACGTACGAGCTTTATCTGCACTGGCATCCGCGCTTTCATCACGAGCCGGCCAACCGCTGGATTCGCGACGCGATGAGCGAACTCGTCAAGGGGCCGATGCAGCACGAGCCGTTGCCGAATACGAAGCGGAAGCGTTCGGCGGCGGCGCGGTAGGCCGGCCAGGCGGAAATGGCTAGCGGGGCCGATCGCGAAGCAGCAGGCGCGACCCGACCTCCACGATCGACGTAATCGCCGGCAGCAGTTCCTGGCCCAGCGACGTCAACTCGTATTCCACCGACGGCGGCGACGTCGGCAACACGCTTCGCCGGATCACGCCCCGCTCCTCGAGATCACGCAGCCTGCCGGTCAGCACCTTCGCGGTGATGGTCGGGTTGTCGCGCCGCAACTCCGAAAACCGACGCGGGCCATTGCTCAGGCACCAGATCAGTTCGGGCGTCCACAGGCCGCCGATCAACGCCATGCATTTCGACATCGGGCAGCCGGGAAGCGGCTCCACCTTCTTTCGCATTCTCAAGCCCATCGTCGTCCCGGGATGGTTTCCATTTGGTTACTTGAAAATGATGGTAACCGATGGATAGGTGGTTTCCAATGGAAACCTTCATCCCTACACTGGGAGCCTCACCCACCGATTCACGGAGAGAATGAACATGTATGCAATAACGGGAGCATCCGGGCAACTCGGGCGCCTTGTGATCGATGCATTGCTTGAAACCGTTCCGGCCGACCGGATCGTCGCGGCGGTCAGGAATCCCGCGAAGGCACGCGACCTCGAGGCGCGCGGCGTGGTGGTGCGCGAGGCCGACTACAAGCGGCCTGAAACGCTCGCCAGCGCGTTCGTCGGGGTCGACAAACTCCTGCTGATCTCGTCGACCGAAGTCGCCGGGCGCCTGCCGCTGCATCGCGCGGTGATCGACGCGGCCCGGCGGGCGGAAGTCTCGTTGCTCGCCTATACGAGCATGCTGCACGCCGACACCTCGCCCGCCCGACTCGCGATCGAGCACCGGCAGACGGAAGAAATCATCGCGGCCGCCGGCCTTCCCGCCGTCATTCTTCGCAATGGCTGGTACACCGAGAACCATCTGATGGCCCTCCCCGCGGCCCTCGAGCACGGCGCGTTCATCGGGGCCGCGAAGGACGGGCGCTTCTCTTCCGCCGCGCGCAAGGACTATGCGGCGGCCGCGGCCGTGGCACTGGCGACGGACGGCCATGCAGGAAAAACGTATGAGCTGGCGGCGGACGATGCGTTCACGCTCGCGCAACTGGCTGCCGAGGTTTCGCGGCAGTCCGGCAAGACCGTTGTCTACAACGATCTCGCGCAGGATGCTTATGCAGACGCGCTGACGAGCGCCGGGCTGCCGCCCGAGTTTGCCAGCGTCCTGGCCGATGCCGACGTGGCCGCGTCGCGCGGTGCGCTGTTCGACGAGGGCGGCGCCCTCGCGCGACTGATCGGTCGACCCACGACGCCGTTGGCGAGCGTCGTCGCGACCGCGCTGCGCGGTTAAAGCGAGCAGGTTCCTGGGCGGCGGCCCGCGCCGCTCGACGGCGCGCAGTGTGGCCGGCGCCGATCCAGCCGGCCGCCCTGCTGCGCCTGGCCCGTCGGAGCCGGCGCAAGCGTACGTTGCGGCGCGGTGCGAATCACGCCGACCGGCGACGCGCGGAGTGCACGTCCGTTGGCGTCCACGGTGACACGCGGCTCACAATCGGTACGTTCGCAGCGCATTGTGGACGAACAGCGCCTCGCGCTCCTCGTCGCCGGCGCCCGCGACGATCGCCGCGTAAGCGTGCCAGAGCGCCCGATAGCCGGCATGGAGTCGATCGACCGGGAAGTTCGACGCGAACATGCAGCGCGCCACGCCGAACACGTCGATGGCCTCGAGCACGTACGGGCGGAAACTTTCGACCGTCCAGCGATGGTCGAACATCGCGAGCCCGGACAGCTTCATCGTCACGTTCGCCCGCCGCGCGAGCCCGCGCAGTCCGTCGCGCCATTCGCGCCAGCCGTGCACGCTGCTTCGGTCGACGAACATGCCCGTGTGATTGACGATCACGGGCGTGTCGGGGTGCGCGTCGATGACGGCGAGCGCGGCGCCGACCTGGGCGGGGTACAGCTGCAGGTCGAACGACAAACCGAACTCGCTCAGCATCCCGAAGTTCTCTCGCCAGCGCGGCTCGGCCAGATAATCCACGTCGACGTAGTTGTACCAAGGGTCCGGATGCCGGTTCAACACCTGCCGGATGCCGCGCACGTTCGGATGCGCCGCCGCGCCGGCGAGCCGGATGCGTGCGTCCGGCGCGAACAGGTCGACGCCCGCGACGATGCCGTCCGGCATCCCGTCGCTCGCCGGCGCATCGGCAAGCGCCTGCAGCCAGTCGACTTCGCTCGGCGTCGTCCACGCATCGTGGATTGCCTCGACATGCACGACCTTCAGCACGTCGATATCCGCGCCGGCGTCCGCGCGCAGGTCCGCGGGCAGGTACCGGCGCGGCAATTCCGCCACCGCACCCGAGAACGCCGGTCGGGCGCGATCGAGCCAGCCGTAGCTCAGCGCGTCGGCGTCCCAGAAATGGACATGGGGATCGACAACCTGCATGTGGGCTCCATGAGTTGATGCGCCACGATGATCCGCTGCCACGGGTCGGCACACGTCGAACGTGGCCGCCCGTTGAGCGGCCGGCCTCATTCCAGATGAAACATCGGCTCCAGCGCTTTCTCGACCGGGCGCCCGTCCGGCCCGGTCGCCATCAGGTCGGCCATGTACGCCCACCAGCGACGCATCACGTCCGTTTCGGCGAGTTGCGCGATCCGGTGATCGGCCGGCCGTTTGAGCACGGCGAACAGGTGATGGGTGTCGTCGTCGAGAAAGATCCAGTAGTCCGAGATACCCGCCGCGCGAAGCGCGTCGGCGAGTTCCGGCCAGATCGCATCGTGCCGGCGCCGGTATTCGTCCCGCTTGCCGGGGTGCAGGTGCATCCTGAAGGCGATCGTTTCCATGGCCATGCCTCGCGGTTTCACTGAAGGTTCACGTACATGCCGCCGTCGACGAGCAGCGCGGCGCCGTTCACGTAGCGCGCCATGTCGGACGCGAGAAATACGACGCAGTCGGCGACGTCGTCCGGCTCGCCGAGGCGACCGAGCGGAATCCTGCGCTCGAAGTACTCGGTCTTGCCGGGCGCGGCGAGATCGTCGTCGTTGATTTCGGTCCGGATCGTGCCGGGCAGCACCGAATTGCAGCGAATCCGGTGCGGCGCGAGCGCGACCGCGCACGACTGCATCAGCGCATGGACGCCAGCCTTGGTCGGCGTGTAGTGCGTCTGCATGCCGCCGCCGACCAGCGCGCTGATCGAGCTGGTCGCGACGATCGCGCCGCCGTGCCCTTGCGCGGCCATTTGCCGGGCGACGGCCTGGGTCATGTAGAACGCGCCGTGCAGGTTCACTTCCATCGTTCGTTGCAGCAGCTCGGGCGGCAAGTCCAGGAAGCCGTGGAACGGGCAGATTCCGGCATTGCTCGCCAGCACGTCGATCCGGCCGAATCGCTCGACTGCGGCCGCGACCAGCGCGCGCGCCGTGTCGGGCTGCGCGACGTCGCCCGGCACGGCCAGCGCGTCGCGCCCCGTCGCGCGGATCGCGTCGACGAGCGCGTCGATCTCGTGCTCGGCCTGCGCGGGCAGCAGCGGGTTCGTCCAGTAGTTGACGACGATGTCGGCGCCATGCCGCGCACACGCCAGCGCGATCGCACGGCCGATCCCGCGCGATCCGCCCGTCACGACGACGATCCTGTCTTCGAGCAACTTCGTCATTGCGCTCTCCTCTGCCTCGACCATCGCGCGCGCCGCAGCGGCTGCCGCGCCGTTCGAGCCGGCCGCATCACGATGCGGATGCACGCATCCGCGCGCTCAGTGTTCGTACGGGCGCTGCATGCGCACGTCCGGATTCAGACGCACGCCGAACCCGGGGGTGTCGGGCACCTTCATCCGCCCGCCGACCGGCACCGGTTCGTCGAGCAGCAGCGGATCGAACATCGGTACGACACGATCCGCCTGCGGCGCCATCATCAGGAATTCGGCGAACGGGCTGTTGTGGCGCGTCGTGACGAAGTGATAGCTGTAAACCGACGAGCCGTGCGGAATCACCAGCACGCCGCGCGCATCGGCGAGCGCCGAGATCCGCATCAGCTCGGTGAGCCCGCCGCACCAGCCCACGTCCGGCTGAATGATGTCGCAGCACTCCATCTCCAGCAGCATGCGGAAGCCCCAGCGGGTCGCCTCGTGCTCGCCGGTCGTGACGAGCATGCCGCGCGGCACGTCGCGGCGCAGCTTCGCATAGCCCCAATAGTCGTCGGGCGGCAGGCATTCCTCGATCCATTTCAGGCCGAGCGCGTGCGCTTCGTGCGCGAGCCGCGTCGCATACGGCACGTCGAGGCTCATCCAGCAGTCGAGCATCAGCCAGAAATCGGCGCCGACACGCGAACGCATGTCGGCAAGCGCGTCGAGATTGCGGCGCAGGCCGGCCTCTCCCTCGGCCGGGCCGTGATGCAACGGCAGCTTGCCGCCGATGAAGCCCATCTCCTTCGCGAGATCGGGCCGGGCGCCGGTCGCGTAGAACTCGAGCTCGTCGCGCACCTTGCCGCCGAGCAACTGGTGCACGGGCTCCCGCCGAACCTTGGCAAGCAGATCCCACAGCGCGAGATCGACGCCGGAGATCGCATTGAGCACGACACCCTTGCGCCCGTAGTACAGCGTCGCGTGGAACATCTGATCCCACATCTTCTCGATGTCGGTCACGCGCTGCCCTTCGATGAAGCGCGCAAGATGCCGCTCGACGATGAACGCGCCGATCTCGCCGCCGGTCGTCACGGCGAAACCGACCGTGCCGTCACTGGCCTCGACCTCGATCACGAGCGTGCCGAGCACGTTGATGCCGAACGACTGGCGGCTTTGCCGGTATTCGGGGTAGCGCGACATCGGCGTCGCGATGTGGTCGTCGATCCAGTGACCGGCATCCTGATCGTGGTAGTCGGCACCGCCACCACGCACCGTCAGCGCGCGGACCGCGCGTATCGTCGGCATGCTCATTCTTCGGGTTCCTTGGTTGGGTCATCGAGTACGGCGGCCGCGCGTACGCGTCGTGCGCACGGACCGCGGCGGAAATCGCAAGGTCGTGCTGCGAGGCGGCCGCGTCAGCGTGCCCAGCGCAGCACCCGCGCGTCGAGCCGTCGCGCGATCTCGATCAGGCCCGCGCGCGTGGCCGGATGCAGCGGCGCGAGCGGACGGCGCGGCGCGTCCGATGCGATCACGCCGCCCTCCTTCATCAGCGCCTTCGCCGCCAGCAGGCCGGCCTGACGATTTTCGTAATTGATCAACGGCAGCCATTGCTCGTACTGGGCGACCGCCTCGTCGCGCCGCCCGGCGAGATACGCGGCGAGAATCGGCCGCAGCCCGTCCGGATAACCGCCGCCGAGGATGCTGCCGGTCGCGCCCGCATCGAGATCGGCGAGCAGCGTGATCGCTTCCTCGCCGTCGAACGGCCCCTCGATCGCGTCGCCGCCGAGCGCGATCAGCTCGCGCAGCTTCGCTGCCGATTGCGGCACCTCGATCTTGAAATAGCGCAGATTCGGAATCGTGTGCGCGATGCGCGCCAGAAACGCGGCCGATACTTGCGTGCCGCTCATCGGCGCATCCTGGTACATGATCGGAATCGCGATCGCGTCGGAAAGCTCCGCATAGAACTGCTCGATCGCAGCCTCGCCGCAACGAATCGTCGCGCCGTGGTACGGCGGCATCACCATCACCATCGACGCACCGGCCGCCTGCGCGGCGCGGCTGCGCGCCGCGCAGATCGCCGGACTGAAATGCGTGGTCGTCACGATCACCGGCACGCGCCCCGCTACGTGCTCGAGGATCGCCGCGATGAGCCGCTCGCGCTCGTCGTCGGTCAACGAAAACTGCTCCGAGTAGTTCGCCAGGATGCACAGGCCATCCGCTCCCGCGTCGATGATGAAGTCGACACAGCGCTTCTGGCCCGGCATGTCGATCTCGCCCGACTCGGTGAAGATCGTCGGCGCGACGGAGAACGCGCCTGTATAGCGGCGGTGAATCGGCGTAGGCAAGCTCATCTGGAACCCTCTCTTATAATCAGTGATCCGAATTGTATGGCGCGTTCG
The DNA here is from genome assembly GCF_001319805.1 of Burkholderia sp. E168m22. Taxonomy (NCBI): domain Bacteria; kingdom Pseudomonadati; phylum Pseudomonadota; class Betaproteobacteria; order Burkholderiales; family Burkholderiaceae; genus Burkholderia; species Burkholderia sp. E168m22. Next base: position 7,471 of record NZ_BBSK01000148.1, on the reverse strand, counting down.
TCATGCGCCGATACCGCGATAAATCACGCGTCACACGCGCCCGTACCGCCCTCGCAGCCCGTCCGTCACGCCGCAATAGATCGCCTTCAGCTTCAGGCGCTTGTTACGCGCATGCAGCAACACGAACGCGACGTGCTTGAGCGTGATGAGATTGATTAGCAGCATCGCCGGATAGCGCCGCCAGTAGTCGCGCGCGACGAGGATGCAGTTGCGCGCCGCATAGTAGTGGCGCAGCGCGCTCTGATCGAAGATCTCGACGCGCGGCCAGTGCTGCTGCGCGGACGGGCTGCCGAGTTCGTGGGGCAGCGACACGTCGGCGTTGACGCACACCGGCACGCCGTGCGCCTGCGCGCGCATGCAGTATTCCGCGTCGACGTGGTCGATGAAGAAGTCCTCGCGGAAGCGGCCGAGCGCACGATACGCGTCGAGCGAGATCGCGGTGCCCGACGAGATGATGACCGAGCACGACAGCAGGCCGTGCGCGCCGCCGTGGATTGGTGTGATCTGCGCGGACCAGCGGCGCACCGTGAACAACGGCAGGTCGCGCTGAAAATTGCGGTTGAAGATCCGCGGGCCGACCAGGAAGCGGCTGTCGCCCACCCGCGCGCAGCCGGCCAGCATGCGATCGAAATAGTCGTCCGGAACGTGTGAATCCTGGTCGAAGATGAAGAAGACGTCGCAGCCGCGGCCGATCAGGAATTCGACGCCGGCGTTGAACGCACCGGCGATACCGCCGCGATTGTGATTCGGGATCACGTCGACGCCGCCTGCGGCGAGCCGTGCGTACAGCGCGGGATCGGCGGCGGGCGAATTGTCGACCGCGACGACGGCGGGGCTTTTCGCGGGCAAGGTCAGCAAATGCTCGATCTGCGCGGCGGAGGGTTTATACAGCGTGACCAACGTACCGTGTGGCATGACGGCACCTCGTGACGATCAAGTAGCGATGCGCCGCGCCGGTCGATCCGGGCGGCCCGTCCTCCTTTGCACGACTGCTTGTCTCGTCGACCGGCCGGTCCTGCCCGTTCGCGTGCGGCACGCGAACGTCGCACGCGCCGCGGCCGGTCTTTCCTTATTTTGCGTACAGCTTGACGACGCTCGCCTGGACGACGCGCGTGATCTCTTCCATCCGCCAGCGGATATGCGTGTCGGTCAGCGTCGTGCAGCGCGCCGCATCGCGTTCGGCGAGCGCGTCGAGAATCTCGAGATGCTCGGTAAACGCCTCGTTGCGTCGCTGATCGACGTCGACCCAGCGCACGTAGTGAATCCGCGCATTGATCCCTTGCAGCACCCGGCCGATCTCGGCATTGCCCGACAACGCGGCGAGCTCCAGGTGAAACTGCTCATCCTTGACAACCAGCTCGGCCGACGACATTCGCGCGGCATTCTTCATCACCTGCTTCCAGAAGCGACGCAGCGCCTTGATGTCGTTGTCCGACGCACGCTCGCACGCGAGCATCACCGCGGTCGTCTCGATCGAGCGACGCAATTCGAACAGATCGAACACATCCTTCCCCTCCAGTTCCCGAATGAAGAAACCGCGGTTCGGCACGAACACCAGCAAATTTTCGGCAACGAGCCGGTTCAGCGCCTCGCGAATCGGCGTACGACTCACGTTGAAGCGCTCGGCAAGCTCCAGCTCGTTGAACCGTTCGCCCGGCCGGATCTCGTACAGCACGGCCATCTGTTTCAACTGCTCGTAAATCTCGTTGACCGTGAGGCCCGTGCGCGTGGGCGCCGCGGTCTCCCGGCCAGCCATAACGGAAGTCGACATCTCGTCTCCTGGTTCCACCTGTTGTCACCGCGCGTCATTATCCATCGGCAATTTGCCCGCGCGCGTCTTTTTACCTGTACGAGCCATGGGTCAGCGCATCAGCAGGCTGCCGAAGCCCGGCACGGGATCGTCGATGCCCGCGAGCCGCAGCGCGTGCCATGCGAGCGCGTGATTGCTCGACAGCACGGGTTTGCCCGCCCGCGCCTCGATGTCGGCCAGCGCATCGACGATGCGCAGGCTCGTGCACGACACGAATACCGCATCGACGGCCGGATCGGCGGCGAGCGTCAGCACCGCGTGCTCGATCGACGAGCGCTCGATCCGGGCGACCTCGTTGTCGTCGCGGTGCTCGAACGAGCCCACCCGCACGATATCGACGCCGCGTGCACGCAGGTACGCGGCCATCGCATCGTTGATCGCGCGCTCGTATGGCGTCAGCAGTGCGACGCCGCGCGCGCCGAGCGCCGTCAGCGCGACGCGTGCCGCGGTAATCGGCGTGGTGCACGCGACGCCGGGCCGCGCCTCGCGAATGCGCTCGAAGACGCGTTCCTCGCCGAGCACCATCGACGCCGACGTGCAGCCGAACGCCACGACGTCGAGGCGCTCGCCCGGCCGGATCAACTCGACCGCCGCGCAGATGCCGCCGTCCATCCGCGCGAGCGTTTCGGCCGTGATCTCGGCCGAATTCGCGATCCGGCTTTCGTAGAACGCGACGCCATCGATGGCGAGCAGACGTCGCCACTCGTATTCGATCGTATGATCGGTCGCCAGCACGACGAGGCCGATCGCCGCGCGCCGCGCGATGCCGGCGTCGAGCGAGAAATCGAAGCGGGCGTACGCATCGCGCGCCGGGCCGGCGCCGACACCCGGATCGGACGTCTGGGGGGTAGAGAGAAGTTCGCTCATTGCAGGGTCATCCCGGTGATGTCGATGTCGGGCCGCTTGCCGTGAATCAGATCCGCCACGATCTTCGCGGTGCCGCACGACATGGTCCAGCCCATATGGCCGTGGCCGGTGTTGAAAAACAGGTTGCGGTGCCGGGATGCGCCGATGATCGGCGTGCCCTCCGGCGTCATCGGCCGCAGCCCGGCCCAGTACGACGGCTTCGCGTAGTCGGCGCCGTTCGGGAACAGTGCCTGCGCGGTCGCGAGCATGTGCGCGAAATCGCCCGGCGAATGCGTGGTGTCGTAGCCGCTGAACTCGGCGGTCGCGGTCAGCCGCAGCCGGTCGCCGAAGCGCGCCCAGGCGACGAGCTGGTTCTCCTCGACGCCGCCGAGCGCCGGCGGCTCGTGCGTATCGCCGATCGGCAGCGTGACCGAGTACCCCTTGACCGGATAGATCGGCAACCGGTAGCCGAGCGCGCGCGCGACGCCCGGCGAATACGCGCCGAGCGCGAGCACGTAACGATCGCCGCTCACGCGGCCCTGCGACGTCTCGACGTAGTCGATCGCGTCGGCGCTCGCGCGCACGCCGTCGATCGACGTGCCGAAGCGAAATTCGACGCCGAGCGCACGGCAGCGCTCGGCGAGCGCGCGCGTGAACAGATGCGCGTCGCCGCTCTCGTCGCTCGGGCAATGGATCGCACCCGCGATCCCGGCCGCCGCGTGGCGCAGCGCCGGCTCGCGTTCGACGGTGGCCCGCGCATCCAGGATATCGAGCGGCAGGCCGTTGTCGGTCAGGATCCGCATGTTCGCGACGCCGCGCTCGAACGACGCCGGATCGCGATACAGGTACAACAGCCCGCCGCTCGTGCGGTCGTACTCGAGCCGTTCGTCGCGCGTCGCCTGCTGAAGTCGCTGCTGCGCATAACGGCACAGCCGCACCTTGATCGACGTGTTGCGGCGCGAGCGCTCGGCCGTGCAGTTCTGCAGGAACAGCGCGCACCAGGCCCACATGCGCCAGTCGGGCGTCCATTTGAGCCGCAGCGCCTGGCCATCGGCGAACAGCGACTTGAAGAGGATCTTCGGCGCACGCGGCGACGCCCAGGTATACGAATGGCCAGGCGCGATCAACCCCGCATTCGCGAAGCTGGTTTCGAGCGCGACGCCGTCGCGACGCTCGATCACCGTCACCTCGTCGCCGGCCTTCGCGAGAAAATATGCAGTGGTCACGCCGACGATGCCGCCGCCGAGCACGATCGTCTTCATCGTCCGGTTCTCCTGTACTAGCTCGCGGCAATCGCCGCGATCTCGACCGTGTACTGGGGAAACGCGAGCTTCGATTCGACGCACGCGCGTGCCGGTGCGTCGCCCTGCGGCACCCACGCGTCCCACACACTGTTCATCTCGGCGAAGCTGCGATAGTCGGCCAGCCAGATGCTCGCGGATACGATCCGGCGCTTGTCGAGCCCCACGCCTTCGAGCAGCCGGTCGATCTTGTCGAGAATCTGACGGGTCTGTCCGGCCACGTCGAGCGACGTGTCGTCCGCCACCTGACCCGCGACGAAAGCCAGCCCGCCCGCGACCACCAGTTGGCTCATCCGTTCACCCACGCCGTATCGCTTGATCTCCACCATCTGACTGCCCTCCGAGGCCGTGTCGAGTTGGGCAGATTTAAGCACTGCAATTCACCTCTGTATACACTTTTTTCAGAAATATTCTCGATTGCTCCACATTGGAGCGCGCGTGCACCACGGCTATTCGCGATCTTTATATGCGTGCATAAATGCATGAAAACAGGGCGATTTTTCTATAATTCACAGGGCTTTTACGATTCTTCACAGCCATTCGAAAATTTATTTGCAAACGATTTTTGATCTGTGATTCTGTCGACACTTTTGTATATCAAACCATGCCGCCAGCCGTGCGGCCGACCATGCGACAGGAGAACGAAGATGAAGGCAAGTCAGTGGAGTGTCGGTATCTGGATCGCGCTCGGTGCGGTTGCGTCGGGCGCTGCACAGGCCGACGTGAGCGTGGGCGCGGTGCTGCCGCTGACCGGCGCGAGTGCGTCGATCGGCGAAGACCAGCGCCGCGGCATCGAGCTCGCCGTCGCGCAGATCAATGCGAAAGGCGGCGTGCTGGGCCAGAAGCTCGCCGTGCGCATCGAGGATTCGGGCGGCTCGGCCAATACCGCGCTCGACGCCGCACGCAAGCTCGCGACCGTCGAGCACGTGCCGGTCGTGCTCGGCGAGTTCTCGTCGTCGGTGACGATTCCGGTCGGGCAGTTCCTGGTGCGTCAGGGCGACGTGCACATCAACATCGGCTCGTCGAGTCAGCAAGTGCGCAAGATCGGCGCGGGCTCGTTCAGCGTGATCGGGCTGGACGACCTGTCCGCGCGCTTCGCCGCGCAGGACGTGTATGCCCGCAAGCTGCGCCGCATCGCACTGATCGCGCCGAACAACGGCTATGGCCAGGGCATCGCGGGCGAATTCAGGAAGCGTTTCGAGGCGCTCGGCGGCACGGTGGTGTCGACGGTGCTCTACACGGAAGGGCAGTCGACCTATCGCCGCGAGCTGGAGCAGGCGTCGCGCGCGCAGCCCGACGCGTACGTCTACAGCGCCTATGGCCAGGAAGCCGCGACGCTGAACCGCCAGGCGTTCGAGATGCGGCTCAACCAGCATCCGTGGTACGGCATCTATCTGACGATGTGCACGAGCGACACGCCCGCGCAGATCGCGCAAGGCCAGATCGGCCTCGAGGTCGCCGCGCTCGGCGCGGGCGCGAAAGCGTATGCGAGCGCCTATCAGGCCGCGTACAACGAGGCCCCGCGCTCGGCGTTCGGCAGCTATGCGTACGACGCGACGCTGTTGTCCGCCGCCGCGATCGGCCGCGCGCAATCCATCGAACCGGCGAAGATTCGCACGGCGCTCGCGGCATTGGGCAAGTCGTATACCGGCGTGACCGGCGCGATCGCGTTCGATGCCGACGGCCAGCGCGAAGTCCAGCCCTACGAGAAGGTGATCTACCGCCAATCGGTCGTCGCGCAGCAGTGAGCGACCGCCCGCCTGGATGAACCCGAGGACCTCGCCATGCTGTCATTCATTGTCGACGTATTGATCCGCACCGCCGATCTGCTGCTGGTGTCGGTCGGCTTGTCGACGCTCTATTCGCTGATCCGCTTTCCCAACATCGCGCATGTCCAGTACGCGATGCTCGGCGCATTCGCGACGCTCTGGCTGGAGCGCGCGGGGATGCCGTTCGCACTCGCGACGGTCGTGTCCTGCGTGCTGGTCGGCACGGCCGCGACGCTGCTGAACCTGTTCGTGTTCGCGAGACTGCTGCGCTCCGGCAGCGCGGTGGCGATGATCGGCTCGCTCGCGATCTCGATGCTCGCGGTCGCGCTGGTGCTCGGCGTCGCCGGTTCGCGGCCGCAGCAGTATGCGCAGGACGTGCACCCGCCGATGGTGATCGCCGGCGTCGCGCTGTCCGTGCCGCAGTTGGGCTCGATCGCATGCGGCGCCGGCGCGCTCGCGATATTCGCGGCACTGCTGTACCGCACCGGCCTCGGCCGGGCGATGCGCGCGCTCGCGTCGAATCGCGCACTGGCGCTCGCGACCGGCATCGACGCGACCCGCGTGACCAACGTGATCACGTTCGCGAGCGGCGTGCTGGCGGCGCTCGGCGGCACGATGCTCGGCGCCACCGAGAGCGTGCACGTGAATCTCGGCTACGGGCTGTTGATCCCGGTGTTTTCCGCGGCGATCCTGGGCGGCCTCGGCAATCCGCTCGGGGCGGCAGCCGGTGCGCTGCTGATCGCGGTGGCCGAAACCGTCGCGTTGAACGTCGATTTCGGCGGGCTCGTCGACCGGCCGATGCAGTTCTTTCCGGTCGAGTACGTCGGCGCGGTGTCGTTCGCGATCCTGCTCGTCGCCCTCATCTTCCGGCCCTACGGCATCTTCGATCGGGAGGTACGGCGTGTCTAGTTTCGTCATCCATCTGCTGACCGTCGGCTGCCTGTACGCGACGATGGCGCTCGGGCTGAACCTGCAGGCCGGCTATGCGGGGCTCGTCAATTTCGGCTTCATTGCGTTCAGCGGGCTCGGCGCGTACGCGGCCGGCATCGCGTCGCAGCTCGGCTGGCCGTTGCCTTCGGCGCTGGCGCTCGCGCTGGCCGCCGCGGGGGCGCTGGCGATCGTCGTCGCACGGCTCGGGCGACAGCTCTCCGCCGACTACTGGGGGATCGCGACGCTCGCGATCGCCGAGATCCTGCGCACGATCGCGCTCAACGAAAGCTGGCTGACCGGCGGCGCGCAAGGCATCGGCGGCATCGCGCCGCTGTTCCCCGGGCTGCGGGCGCCGTGGGCCGATCTCGCGTTTCTCGCGGTCACGGCCGGCTGCCTCGCGCTCACCTACGCGACCTACCGGCGCCTGACCGCGAGCCGCTTCGGCCGGGCGCTGAAGGTGATGCGCGAAGAACCCGCGCTCGCCGTCTGCTTCGGCTACGATCCGCTCGCGCTGAAGACGCGCGCGAGCATCGCGGGGGCGCTTCCCGCCGCGCTCGCCGGGGCGCTCGCCGCGTGGTACATCGGCTACGTCGGGCCGGACGCGATGATCGCGTCCGAGACCTTCGCGCTCTGGACCGTCGTGATGGTCGGCGGCCTCGGCAGCCACGTGGGCGTGCTGGTCGGCACGCTGATCGTGCAGGCCGTCTACGCGCTGGCGCCGTTTCTCAAGGACTGGCTCGGGGTCGGCAGCGACCTGACCGGCGCGGTGCGGCTGGGCCTGGTCGGCCTGATGCTGCTCGCGTGCGTGCTCTGGC
>NZ_BBSK01000147.1:0-141488 GCF_001319805.1 Burkholderia sp. E168m22 | reverse complement strand
GGTGCGGCCATGAGCGCGCTGCTCGATCTAGACGGCGTGACGATCCGCTACGGCGAGAACGTCGTCTTGTCCGGGATCACGCTGTCGGTCGACGGCGGCGAGATCGTCGGACTGCTCGGCCCGAACGGCTCCGGCAAGAGCACCGCGCTCAACGCGATCACCGGCTTCGCGCCGCTCGCGGCGGGCGCGATCCGCTTCGACGGCCAGCGTATCGACGCGCTGTCGCCGCACAAGATCGCCCGGCTGGGGGTGCGCCGCACGTTCCAGTTGCCGTCGATGCCCGCGCGCATGTCGGTGCTCGAACTCGCGATGGCGGCTTCGTCCGCGCACCACGGCATCGCCGCCGCCCTCTGGCGCGGCCGGGCGACGCGCGCGCTCGATGCCGATACCCGTACGCGCGCCGCCGCGCTGCTGGACGAGCTGAAACTGTCGGGCGTCGCGCACCTTTCCGCCGCGTCGATCTCCGGCGGCCAGAAGAAGCTGCTGGGCATCGCGTGCGCGATGATGACCGAGCCCAAGCTGCTGCTGCTCGACGAGCCGACCGCCGGCGTGCACCCGAACCTGCGCGGCGAATTGATCGACGCGCTGCAACGGATTCGCGAACAGGGCGTCACGCTGGTCGTCATCGAGCACGACATGCATTTCATCCGCGAGCTGTGCGACCGCTGTGTCGTGCTGGACCGCGGCGTGACGATCGCGAACTGCCGCCCGGCCGAGCTGGAGCGCAACCGTCGCGTACTCGATGCGTATCTCGGGCGCGCCCATGCCGCCCCTCGCCCGCTGGAGGCGTCATGATCGACGTGCGCGAACTCGTCGCCGGCTACACACCCGAAGTCGACATCCTGCACGGTGTGTCGCTCACGGTTGGCGCGATCGACATCGTGACGATCCTCGGCCCGAACGGCTGCGGAAAATCGACGCTGCTGAAGGCGATCGCGGGCTTCGTGCTGCCGCGCGCCGGCAGCGTGACGATCCAGGGCACGGACGTGGCGCGCGTGCCGGTCCATCGCAAGATCCGCGAGTACGGGATCGGCTTCGTGCCGCAGACCGACAACGTGTTCGCGTCGCTGACCGTGCGGGAGAACCTGATGCTCGGCGGCCAGTCGATGTCGGCGTTCCCGCGCGAGGCCCGCATCGACGAGCTGTGCGAGCAGTACCCGGTGCTGCGGCGTCGCCACCGGTCGCTGGCTGGCGCGTTGTCTGGCGGCGAGCGGCAAATCGTGTCGCTCGCCCGCGCGCTGATGCCGCGGCCCGTGTTGCTGCTGCTCGACGAGCCGTCGGCGGGCCTGTCGCCGAAGATGGTCGACGAGGTGTTCGACGCGATCGTCCGGATGCGCGACACCGAGCATATCGCCGTGCTGATGGTCGAGCAGAATGCGATCGAGGCGCTGCGCATCGCGGATCGCGGCATCGTGCTGACGATGGGGCGCGTCGCGCTCGAAGGCTCCGCTGCCGAGTTGCTCGACAGCGACGAGATGCGGCGCCTGTACCTCGGCGGGAGGGCCGCATGAACGGCGGGCGTGCCGCGCCGGCCGCCGGCGCATACGCATCCGCGGCGGCGCGCCCCGTGCTCGTGATGGTCGCGCTCGCGTGCGGCTTCGTGATGGCCATGCTCGACGTGACGATCGTCAACGTCGCGCTGAAGGCGATGGAAACCAGCCTGTCGATGTCGTTGACCGCGCTGGTGTGGGTCGTCGATGCGTACACGCTCAGCTTCGCGGCGCTGCTGCTGCTCGGCGGCGCGCTCGCGAACCGCTACGGGTCGAAAGCCGTCTACGTCGCGGGGCTCGCGCTGTTCGTCGGCGCGTCGGTGCTGTGCGCGGCCGCGCAGTCCAGCGGCGCACTGGTCGCGGCGCGCCTCGCCCAGGGTGTCGGCGCGGCGCTCTTCATGCCGAGTTCGCTGAGCCTGCTCACGCTCGCGTTCCCGCCGGGACCGACGCGCACGCGGATGATCGGCATCTGGGGCGCACTGGTGTCGGCCGCGATGGCGCTCGGGCCCTGCGTCGGCGGCGTGCTGGTCGACGCGATCGGCTGGCGCGGCATCTTCTGGGTGAACCTGCCGGTCGGGGCGGCCGGCCTGTGGCTCACGTACCGGCATATCGCGCGGGCGCCGCGTCATCCGGGCCCGTTGAACGCGCTCGGCCATCTGTTCGGCGCACTCGCGCTCGCCGCGCTGAGCTTCACGCTGATCGAAGGGCCCAGCGCCGGCTGGCGTTCGCCGTCGATCCTCGCCGGCGTGGCCGCGACGTTGGCCGCCACCGCGGCATTCGCATTGCGCGAGCGCTACGCGACCTCGCGCATCCTGTCGCCGGCGCTGCTCGCGAACCGGCGCTTCGTCGCGGGCAGCACGCTGGGCCTCGCGATCAACTTCGGCATTCTCGCCGAGATCTTCTTGTTGAGCCTCTATTTGCAGAACGTCCGCGGCGCGAGCGCACTCGTCGCCGGATTCGAGCTGTTTCCGCTGATGGCGATGTTCGGCATCGGCAATCTCGCGTCCGCGAAGGTCAGCGCCCGGCTCGGCGCGCGCCGCACGCTGCTCACCGGGCTCGCGCTCGCCGCGCTCGGCAGCGTGGCGCTCGTCGGCGTCGCGGCGATGCCGTATCCGGTGCTGGCGCTGGCGGTCGGCCTCGCCAACTTCGGTGCCGGCCAGGCCATTCCGGCGATGAATCTCGTCGTGATGCAGTCGGCCGATGCGGCGGACGCGAATCTCGCCGCCGCGTCGCTGAACGCGAGCCGGCAGATCGGCTCGCTCGTCGGCATCGCGATCGCGTCGGTGATCCTGCACGTGGTCGACGATCCGGACCGCGCGACGGCCGTCGGCTTCGCGGTGATCGCCGCGCTGTACGCGCTCGGCTTCGCGATCGTGTTTCGTGCGATTCACGCCGGGCCTGCCGAGCAGTCGTAGCCGGGCGCGCACGGGTATCGCCGGCAATCGGGCGCGATCGGCGCATTCGGTGTATTCCGCGTATCACGCACGCATTTTTCCTCTTGCAGCGAGGGACCTCATGCAAACAGCGATTGGCCGTAAAGGACTGATTCTGGCGGGCGGCTCGGGCACCCGGCTCCATCCGCTCACGCATTCGGTATCGAAGCAATTGATGCCGGTGTACGACAAACCGATGATCTATTACCCGCTCAGCACGATCATGCTGTCGGGCATCCGCGACGTGCTGATCATCTCGACGCCGCGCGATCTCGACGCGTTCCAGCAACTGCTCGGCGACGGCAGCCAGTGGGGCATGAGCTTTTCGTATGCGGTGCAGCCGAGCCCCGACGGGCTTGCGCAGGCGTTCGTGATCGGCGCGCCGTTCATCGGTCGCGACGCGGCGACGCTCGTGCTCGGCGACAACATCTATCACGGGCCCGCGCTGTCGTCGCTGCTGCAGCAAGCCGCCGCACGGACCGCCGGCGCGACCGTGTTCGGCTATTACGTGCGCGATCCGGAGCGCTACGGCGTCGTGTCGTTCGATGCGGATGGCCGCGCGATCGACCTCGAGGAGAAACCGCGCGAGCCGAAGTCGAACTACGCGGTCACCGGCCTCTATTTCTACGACAACGACGTCGTCGAACTGGCGAAGGCCGTGCGACCGTCCGCGCGCGGCGAGCTGGAAATCACCGACCTGAACCTCGCGTATCTCGCGCGCGGCACGCTGAACGTCGAGCTACTCGGGCGCGGCTACGCATGGCTCGACACCGGCACGCACGAATCGCTGCTCGACGCGGCCAATTTCATCCAGGTGATGCAGGCGCGACAGGGTCTGCAAATCGCGTGTCCCGAGGAAATTGCGTACCGGCTCGGCTGGATCGATGCGGAGCAGCTCGAAACGCTCGCGCACAAGCTCGCGAAAAGCGGTTACGGCCGCTATCTGCTCGATCTGCTGAGCAAGGAGGTCGCGGCATGACACGGGTGATCGAGACACCGTTGCCGGGCGTGCTGCTGATCGAGCCCGGCGTGTTCGGCGATGCACGCGGCTTTTTCGTCGAAAGCTTCCGGGCAAGCTGGCTGCGCGATGCGGGCGTTGACGCCACCTTCGTGCAGGACAACCAGTCGCGCTCGCGGCGCGGCGTGCTGCGCGGGCTGCACTACCAGCGGGTGAATCCGCAAGGCAAGTTGGTGCACGCGTCGCGCGGCGCGGTCTACGACGTCGCCGTCGACATCCGGCGCGGCTCGCCGTCCTTCGGCCGCTGGTTCGGCGCGCTGCTCGACGACGTATCGCACCGGATGCTATGGATTCCGCCCGGCTTCGCGCATGGCTTCTGCGTGTTGTCCGACGAGGCCGACTTCGCGTACAAGTGCACGCAGTATTACGATCCCGATTCGGATGCGGGTGTGCGCTGGGACGATCCGGCGATCGGCATCGACTGGCCGGATTCCGGCGCACCGTATCAGTTGTCGGACAAGGATCGTCGGCAGCCGCCGCTCGCCGAACTCGCCGCCGGCGCGCCGGGGATGCTGCCGGCCTACGGGAGCGCGCGATGACGATCGTCGTGACCGGCGCACTCGGCCAGGTCGGCCGCGAACTGGTGTTGCGCGCGGGCGAGCAGCCGCTCGTCGGGCTGTCGCGCGCCGCGCTCGACATCGACGACGCAGACGCGGTGCGCCACGCGCTCGACGAACAGCGCGCCACGCTCGTGATCAATGCCGCCGGATGGACCGCCGTCGACCGCGCGGAGGCCGAGCCCGATGCCGCGTGGCGGGCGAACCGCGACGGCCCCGCCGTGCTGGCCGACGCATGCGCCGCGCGCGGCATTCCGTTGCTCCATCTGTCGACCGACTATGTGTTCGACGGCCGCCTGCCTGGCCCGTACGCGGAAGCCGCCGCCGTCGGGCCGCTCGGCGTATACGGCCGCAGCAAGCTCGCGGGCGAGGAAGCGGTGCGCGAGCGGTTGCCCGACCGTCACCTGATTCTGCGCGTCGCCTGGGTATTCGGCGCGCACGGCAGCAATTTCGTGCGCACCATGCTGCGCCTGGCGCGCGAGCGCGAGGTCGTCGGCGTCGTCGCCGATCAGTACGGCGGCCCGACGCATGCCGGCGCGATCGCCGACGCGCTGCTGACGATCGCGGCGCGCTACCGGGCCGGTGAAGCGCTGCGCTGGGGCACCTATCACCTGTGCGGCACGCCCGTGACCACGTGGCACGGCTTCGCCGAAACGATCTTCACCGAGGCGCGGCGCACCGGCCTCATCGACCGCGTGCCGCTGGTCCGGCCGATCCGGACCGACGCCTATCCGTTGCCTGCGCCGAGACCGGCGAATTCCGCGCTCGACTGCAGCCTCCTGCGAGAACACTTCGGGGTCGAATCGCCTTCGTGGATCGCGGGTCTAACCGACGTGTTTGCCACCTGGAAGCGAAACCCATGAGCTATCGACCGAAACATGTTCTCGTGACGGGCGGTGCCGGTTTCATCGGCGCCAATTTTGTGCGTCATCTGCTCGAAAGCGACCCGCAGGTCAGCGTCACCACGCTGGATCTGCTGACCTATGCGGGCAGCCTCGACAATCTCGGCGACGACCTGCCGGGTGCCGATCGGCATCGCTTCGTCCTCGGCGACATCTGCGACCGACCGCTCGTCGAGTCGCTGCTGCGCGACCATGCGATCGACACCGTCGTCCACTTCGCGGCCGAAAGCCACGTCGACCGCTCGATCGACGGTCCCGGCGAGTTCGTCCGCACGAACGTGCTCGGCACGTGGACGCTGCTCGATGCGTGCCGCCAGATCTGGCTGAACGATCAGAAACTCGGCCGGGCCGACGCCCACGCGCGACGGCGCTTTCACCATATCGGCACCGACGAGGTGTACGGTTCGCTGGGCCCCGACGACCCGCCGTTTTGCGAAACGACGCCGTATGCGCCGAATTCTCCGTACTCGGCCACCAAGGCAAGCTCGGATCACCTCGTGCGAGCGTATTTCCATACGTACGGCCTGCCCGTCACCACGACGAACTGCTCGAACAATTACGGGCCGCGCCAGCACGGCGAAAAGTTCATTCCGACCGTGATCCGTCATTGCGTCGAAGGCACCGACATCCCCGTGTACGGCGACGGAGCGAACGTGCGCGACTGGCTGTACGTCGACGACCATTGCCGCGCGATCGACGCGGTCATCCGGCGCGGGACGATCGGCGAGACCTACACCGTCGGCGGCTGCAACGAATGGCGCAATGTCGACATCGTCGCGCTGATCTGTACGCTGCTCGACGCGCGACGGCCCGAACACGCGCCGCATGCGCGGCTCGTCCGGTTCGTCACCGATCGCGCCGGTCACGACCGGCGGTATGCGATCGATGCGGGGAAGCTCGCTCGCGAACTGCAATGGCGGCCGGCGGAGAGCTTCGAAACGGGGATCGTGAAGACGCTGGATTGGTATCTATAGGCGGCCGCGCTCATCCGGTGTACGTTGCGCCGTGCCGAGGGCCGAGGTCAATCGGCAAGCCGTGGTCGCTGACGGTGTCGCGTGAACCTTTCTATTTGAAAGTTTCACGCGGCCCGCGCCTTGCTCACCTGCAACGTGCGCAACATCCCAGGTTGCGACCAAGGAGAGCAAGATGACACGTCAACAGCCACAGGCAGACAAGCAGACAGGTAACGAGAAGCCCGCGGAGAAACGCGACGATGGGCAGCAGACCTTCGAAACCGATATTTCGGAAACCGGCGACGACGGCACCACGGTGCGTCAGGCCGAGGTTCGCGAGGACGACTTGTCCGAAGTGAAGCCGCCGTCCGGGCCGTCGCGCTGAACCGATGGACGCGACGCGACGGCGCAGGTACGCCGCCGCGTCTTTTCCAGCGTGCCGTTGCAAATTCCGCCTTCTATCGCCGTGCTTTGATCCGCGCAGCGCCGGACATGTCGGCCCCCGCCATCGCGACGCCGATCATGCCGTCGCCCCGACGATGAGTCTCCTCCAGGGCACCCGCACGTATCGACAGAATGCCGTCGCCCTCCCCCTTGAAATTCACTCGACGTATCCTATTTTAGGTATCGCTCAAGGCAGTCGCGGTTGACGCGCTGCGTGTTTCGATTTGTTAGTCAGCGACCCTGTCGCGGATGGACGAACTGGAGCGCGTGGTCCGGTTCGTCCCTTCGCACAGGGCAACAGGAGCCAATCATGAGCGATATCTTCTTCCCCACTGATCTGCTGGCGGAATTCGACCGCCTGCAACGGCAGATGGCCAGCGCGTTCACGGGCTTTCCGGCCAGCCTGCGCGCACCGCGGCCCGGTACGTTCCCACCGCTCAATATCGGCAGCACCGACGACACGATCGAGATCGTCGCGTTCGCGCCGGGTCTCGACCCCGCGAAGATCGACATCTCCGTCGATCGCCGGCTGCTGACGATCAGCGGCGAGCGCACACCCCCGGACGACGGCGCGACCGACGACGAGCGGCGCATCTACGCGAACGAGCGTTTCATGGGCACGTTCCGCCGCGTGGTCGAGCTACCGCAGCATGCGGACCCCGACAAGATCGAGGCCCGCTATGCGAACGGCTGCCTGACGATCAGCGTCGGCAAGTCGGAAGCCTCGAAGCCGCGGGCGATTACCGTCCAGTAAACAGTACGACGTCACGAACGCATGACGGAGGACATCATGAGTGACACGAACACGACCGAACTGACCACCCGTCCGGCCGAGACGCGAACGGCCGTGACGAACCGCGAAGCGGCTCAGCGCGACACGCCGCGCACGCGGATTGCGCCCGCCGTCGACATCGTCGAGGATGCGCACGGCATCACGTTGTACGCGGACCTGCCGGGCGTACCGCGCGACAAGCTCGACGTCCGCGTGCACGACGGCAGCCTCGCCATCGAAGCGGAGGCCGTCATTCCGACGCCACCGGGTTTGCGTCTGCAGCACGGCGAAGTGCAGCATCCGCACTTCTCGCGCGCCTTCACGCTCAGCCCGGATTTCGACGTGTCGCGCATCGACGCGCAACTGCGCGACGGCGTGCTGAAACTGAGTATCCCGCGGCGTGAAGAAGCGAAGCCGCGGCGGATTCAGGTGGTGGCGGGGTGAGTGGACGCGCCGGGTGCGTGTGATCGCCCCGGCGCGATCCGCAACGCTTCGTACGCCGGATGTGGGCATCCCGCGCTCACGCTCGCGGCGTGAAGGGCTGGCGCCCCGCTTGCGCGGCGGCGCCAGCGCGTCGACACACCTGTCGCATTTCCCTGCAGGAGGCATCCGATGCATACCAACAGGACGATCGAACATGGTGGATATACGGTCCGGGCCGTGGTGACCGACACGGAGACGGGCCGCTATTCGGCGGCGGCGATCCTCACGGATCGCGACGGTGAAACCCGGACGCTCGGCGTCGACGGCGACTTCGCCGATACCCGCGAAGCCAGCGACCAGGCGCTCGAACTCGCGCTTGCGTGGATTCAGCGACGGGCCGTCGTGTCGGACCGGTACGTCAGACGAAATCGCACCGGGCCGCGCCGCGATTCAGACAGCGTACCGCGTGCACGACGGCAAGCGTGATCTAGATCGCGCTTGCGACCAGTGACGGCCCGGCGGCCACGCCAGGCGAATGGGTTCGCCGTGCGCAGGCAGCCGGGTCGATCACCGACGCGCAATCCGCCACGCACCGGTATGTGACGGCCCGGTGATCGTCACCCGAGCCACGACCGGATATTCGCGCGCATCGCGCCAGCCGAGATCCCGTAGCGCTCATGCAACGTCGGCAGCGCGCCCGCGGCGAGGTACGCGTCCGGCAGCGCGATCTGCCGGAACGGCACCGTCACCCCGGCCCCGAGCAACGCGGTCGCGACCGCTTCGCCGAGCCCGCCGATCACCGTATGGTTCTCCGCGACGACGACCATGCGCCCTTTCCGTGCGGCCTCGCGGACGAGGGTCGCCGTATCGAGCGGCTTGATCGTCGGTACGTGCAGCACGGCGACATCGACGCGATCGGCTTCGAGCGCCTTCGCCACCTCGAGCGCACGCATCGTCATGATCCCGGACGAGATCAGCAGCACGTCGTTGCCGTCGCGCAGCAGCTTGGCCTTGCCGAGCTCGAAACGGTAATCGTATTCGTCGAGCACGGCCGGCACGTTGCCGCGCAGCAGACGCGCGTACACCGGCCCCTTGTGCGCGGCGATGGCCGGCACCATCTGTTCGATGTCGAGCGCGTCGCACGGGTCGATCACCGTCATGTTCGGCATCGCACGCATCAGCGCGAGATCCTCGGCGGCCTGGTGGCTCGGCCCGTAGCCGGTCGTGAGCCCCGGCAATGCGCAGATCAGCTTCACGTCGAGGTTGTCCTCGGCGATCGCCTGGTGAATGAAGTCGTACGCGCGGCGCGTCGCAAACACCGCATAGGTCGTGACGAACGGCTGCGCGCCTTCGTGCGCGAACCCGGCGGCGGCCCCCATCAGCAGTTGCTCGGCCATGCCCATCTGGTAGTACCGCTCCGGGAACGCCTTCGCGAAGATGTGCAGGTCGGTGTACTTACCGAGATCGGCCGTCATGCCGATCACGTTGGCGTTCGTGCGGGCGAGTTCGGTCAGCGCATGGCCGAACGGCGCGGAGCGGGTCGCCTGCCCTTCCGCGGCGATGGAGGCGATCATCGCCGACGTCTTCAGGCGCGGCTTGTTGTCGGCGGTGCTCATGCGTGTCTCCCTGCTTCGAGTGCGTCGAGCGCGAGTTGCCACTCGTGCGCATCGACCCGGATGAAATGGCTCTTCTCGCGTGCTTCGAGGAACGGCACGCCGCACCCCATCTTCGTGTCGCAGACGATGATGCGCGGCTGCGGCGCGTCGTGCCGGCGCGCATCGTCGAACGCGCGTTTCACCGCGTCGATGTCGTTGCCGTCCACCCGTTGCACGTACCAGCCGAACGCCTGGAGCTTGTCGACCAGCGGCTCGAACGCCATGACCTGGGTCGACGGGCCGTCGGCCTGCTGGTTGTTCACGTCGACGATCGCGATCAGGTTGTCGAGCTTCCAGTGCGCGGCCGACATCAGCCCTTCCCAGATCGCGCCTTCGTCCAGCTCGCCATCCGAGAACAGCGTGTAGACGAACGCATCGGAGCCCTTGCGCTTCAGGCCGAGACACCGGCCGACCGCGATCGTCAGCCCCTGCCCGAGCGAGCCGCCGGACATTTCCATTCCGGGCGTGTAGCTCGCCATGCCGGACATCGGCAAGCGGCTGTCGTCGCTGCCATAGGTTTCGAGTTCCGCGGCCGGCAGGATGCCGGCTTCGAACAGCGCCGCGTACAGCGCGATCGCATAGTGCCCGTTCGACAGCAGGAAGCGGTCGCGCCCTTCCCAGTCGGGATCGTCGGCGCGATAGCGCATCGCGCCGAAATAGGCGACGGCCAGCACGTCGGCGATGTCGAGCGCCTGGCCGACATAGCCCTGCCCCTGCACTTCGCCCATCAGCACGGCGTTTCTTCGGATGCGGTACGCGCGCTCGGCGAGCGTGACCGCTTCATGGATGGTTTCGGTTTCCATCGATCACTCCAGTATCGGGTCGGAAGGAATGCAAATGAATCGGCGGTGATCAGCGGTTCACGGATCGGGGCACGAGGAACACCAGCAGCGCGCCGGCCGTGATCGCGACGGAGATGAACACGAGCCCCGCGGTGGACTTGCCGGTCAGGTCGTTCAGCCAGCCGACGATCGCCGGCGAGAAGAAGCCCGCCAGGTTCGCGAAGCAGTTGACCGCGGCGATGCCCGCCGCCGCCGACATCCCGCCCAGCAACGCGGTCGGCAGCGACCAGAACTGCGACGACGACGCGAGGATGCCGGCGGACGCGATGCTCAGGCACACGATCGATGCGCCGACGCTGCCGAGCATCGGCAACGTGGCGAAGCCCGCCGCCGCGACCAGCATCGGCACCGCGAGATGGAAGCGTCGCTCGCGGCGACGATCCGCGCTGATGCCGATCAGCGGCAGCGCAACGATCGCGCACGCATACGGGATCGCGGTGAACAGACCGACCCACAGCGGATCGGCCACGCCCGCCTTGCGAATGATCGTCGGCAGCCAGAACGTGAGGCCGTACTGCCCGAGCACCACGCAGAAGTAGATCGCGGCCATCAGCCACAGCCGGCGGTCCGCGACGAAGGTCCGAATCGACAGGTGGGCGGTGGTGTGCGCGGCGTCGGCCGACACGTTGCGCGCGAGCAAGGCTTTTTCGGCGTCGGTCAGCCATTTCGCGCCGGCGATGCCGTCGTCGAGATACAGCAGGATCGCGAAACCCAGCACGAACGACGGCAGCGCCTCGAGCAGGAACAGCCACTTCCAGCCGGCCATCGACATCGCGCCGTGCAGCGAATGCATGATCGCGCCCGACAGCGGCCCGCCGATGATCCCGGCGAGCGGAATCGCCATGAAGAACAGCGACAGCGCCTTCGCGCGCCGCGCCGACGGGAACCAGTACGTGAGGTACAGGATCACGCCCGGCGCGAAGCCGGCTTCGGCGACGCCGAGCAGAAATCGCAGCACGTAGAACGCGGTGGGCGACTTGACGAACACGAAGCTCGCCGAGATCACCGCCCAGGTCAGCATGATGCGCGCGAGCCAGCGACGCGCGCCGACGCGATGCAGGATCAGGTTGCTCGGCACCTCGAACAGGAAATAACCGAGGAAGAAGATGCCGGCGCCCATCCCGTAGACCGTCTCGCTGAAACGCAGGTCGTTGAGCATCTGCAGTTTCGCGAAGCCGACGTTGACGCGGTCGAGATACGCGCCGAGGTAGCACAACATCAGGAACGGGATCAGCCGTCGCGCGACCTTCGCGTAGGTGGCCGCTTCGAACGTCCGCGCGTCGTCCCGTTGCAGCATCTCGCCCTCGACGGGCGGTGCGGGGTACTTTGCTCTCATCCTTGTCTCCTGCCATGGCCCCGGGTTGTCCCGGGTGCATGATGGTCGGCGCCGCGCATCGGGCGGCGCCGTTCTCAGTGAATCAGCATCCCGCCGTTGACGTCGAGCGTGATGCCCGTCAGGTAGCTCGACAGGTCGCTCAGCAGGAACAGGCACGCATGCGCGACGTCGGCAGCCTCGCCGAGCCGGCCGAGCGGAATGCCCTTGATGATGTCCTCGCGCATGTCGGGCGTCAGCTTGTCGCCGGTGATGTCGGTCTGGATCAGGCCCGGCGTGATCGAATTGACGCGGACCCGGTCGGCGCCGAATTCGCGCGCCATCGCCTTCGCGAGGCCGAGCACGCCGGCCTTGGCGGCGCTGTAGTGGGGGCCGCCGAAAATGCCGCCGCCGCGTTGCGCGGAGACCGACGACATGCAGACGATGCTGCCGCCGCGCTGCGCCTGCATCGCGGGCAGCACCGCTTGCGACATGTACAGCGTGCCGCGCAGGTTCACGTCGACGATCGCATCGAAGTCGCGCGCCGAGATCTCCAGCGTGCGCACCGGCTGCGTGATGCCGGCGTTGTTCACGAGGCCGTCGATGCGGCCGAAGTGCTCAAGCGTCGCGCGGGCGGCCGCCGCGCATGCGTCGCGATCGGTCACGTCGCAGGCGAGGCCGAGATGGCCGGCGCCGAGTTCGGCGGCGGCCGCTTCCGCGTCGTCGCGGCGCAGGTCGAGGATCGCCACGCGTGCGCCGTGCGCGGCCAGCGCGCGGGCCGTGGCCTTGCCGATCCCGCGCGGCGACGCGGCGCCGGTCACGATGATGGTCCGGTTGTCGAGCAACATCGCTTGTCTCCTGTGTTGATGTGTTGTCCGGAGTGTCGGCTCACCGGGCACCCGCATCAACGCGGAAACGCTCAGCCATAGTTGAGAAAATTTCAGATGACGGCAAGTAGCCGGTGCTGCAGCGCAATATCGCGGGGCGTGCCGCCGGATGGTGCGGTCAACCCGCTTGCTGATGAGCGGCGACTTCCCGCTCGATCCACGCCAGGAAGCGCTTCACGCGCGGCAATTCCGCGTTCTGCCGCGGGTAAACGAGATGATGAGCACCGACTTCGACCGCATGGCGCTCGCCGAACACCGGCACCAGCAGCCCTTGACGGATCTTCACCGACGCGAGCATCAGGCTTTCGAGCGCGATGCCGAGGCCGAGCGCGGCGGTTTCGAGCGACATGTACGAGCGGTCGAACGAGAAGTCGAAGGTTTTCTGCGCCGCCAGCGGCACGCCGGTGCGGCCGAACCACTGCTTCCACTGGACCAGCGGCGTTTCGGAATAGATCAGACGATGGGCGAGCAGGTCTTCCGGCGCGCGCACCGGATGCCGCTCGAGGTACTGCGGCGACGCGAGCGGCGCGATGAACTCGCCGCGCACCGTCTTCACCTCGAGGTTGTCCCAGTTGCCGTAGCCGTGCCGGACGTCGATATCGTAGAAGCCGTTCGAGAACGACACGTTTTCGTACGAGCACGCGAGGTTCAGCTGGATATCGCCGTTCGCCTCCTGAAACGACGACAGCCGCGGCAGCAGCCACATCAGCCCGAAGCTCGGGCTCGAATGCACGCGCAGGATATCGACTTCGGTGCGGCTCGACGCGCGCTCGGTCGCGCGGCTGAGGTCGGCCAGCGAGCCGGTGACGTCGGCCAGGTAGCGTTCGCCGGTCGGCGTGAGGACGAGGCCGCGCCCCGAGCGCTGAAACAGCGGTTGACCGATCTGCGCTTCGAGGTTGCTGAGCTGGTGACTGACGGCGGACGCGGTCAGGCCGAGCTCTTCCGCCGCGCGGTTGACGCTTTTGGTCCGGGCGACGCTTTCGAACGCGATGATGGCCTTGAGCGGCGGAATGCGCATGCTGGAATCCGTTGAAGAGAGCGGGCTCGCGCGGCTGGCCGGCACTGGCGGCAGCGCGGCAGCGCCGGAGCCCTGCCCGCCCAAAAGCGATACGGTACATCAGGAAGCGGCACCGGGACGATCGATTCGCGGCGCGGCCCGCGCTATCCCGGCGGCCCGGAGGCACGCCGAGCCACGCCGACGCCGCCGCACGGGCGACGCGACACGCATGACGCCGGCGGAATCATGCAAAATGCTGCGCATCTGAGTGGCGGAGAGTGACCGGTGGGCATCAATTTCGATTTGACGGACTTGCAGGCGTTTCGCGCGGTCGTGGAAACGGGCAGTTTCCGCAAGGCCGCCGAAGCGGTCAGCCTCTCGCAGCCTGCGTTGAGCCGCCGGATCGACAAGCTCGAGGACGCGCTCGGCGTGCGGCTCTTCGAGCGCACCACGCGCCGCGTCGCGCTCACCACCGTCGGCCGCGTGTTCGCGCAGAGCGCCGAACAACTGCTCGACGATCTCGACGCCGCGCTGCTCGGCATCCGGGACGTGTCGTCGAGCCGCCTGGGCCATGTGACAATCGCCTGCGTGCCGTCGGTCGCCTACTACTTCCTGCCGCCCATCATCGCCCGCTATCATCAGCGCTTTCCGCGCATCCGGGTGAAGCTGCTCGACGCCGGCGCCAACGAGGTGCTGGGCGCCGTCATCAGCGGCGAAGCGGATTTCGGCGTGAGCTTCATCGGCAGCCAGGAGGCGGAGGTCGAGTTCAAGGTGCTGCTCCAGGAGCGGTTCGTCGCCGCCTGCCGCTGCGACCACCCGCTCGCGCGCAAGAAGCGCGTCACCTGGAACGAGCTTTACGAGCACGACTACGTGTCCGTGGACAAGACGTCCGGTAACCGCCTGCTGCTCGACCAGGCCTTGGCGGCCGTCGCGCCGCGCACGCCGAGCGTGTGCGAGGCGCGCCACGTCACGACACTGCTCGGGCTGATCGAGGCGGGGCTCGGCGTCGCCGCGGTGCCGTCGATGGCGATGCCGGGCCATGACCACCCTGTCCTCACGAGCGTGCCGCTCGTCGAGCCGGCCGTGAAACGGCGGGTGGGCATCGTCAAGCGGCGCGGGCGCTCGCTGACGCCGGCCGCCGAGGCGTTTCACCGGATGATCGTCGACGCGAAGCGCGGCGACGCCGCCGGCAACGGCACATCGGCATGACGACGACGGAACGGAAACGAAGGAACACCGCATCGTGAGGGCGGCCCGGCTGTTCAAATCGCTTTACGTGCAGGTCCTGCTCGCGATGATCGTCGGCATCGGCATCGGTCACGTGTGGCCGGCGGCGGGCGCGATGCTCAAGCCGCTCAGCGACGCGTTCGTCGCGCTCGTGAAGATGACCATCGCACCGATCGTCTTTTGCACGATCGTGTCGGGCATCACGTCGTTGTCGAACGGGCAGGCGATCGGCCGCACGATCGTGCGTTCGCTCGCGCTGTTCTATCTGTTGACGGCCGCCGCGCTCGCGTTCGGGCTCGTCGTCGCCTACGTGCTGCGACCGGGCGCCGGCATGCACATCGACGTCCATCATCTGGATGCGAGCATCCTCGCACCGTATGCGAAGCATGCAGAGCCGCGCAGCCTGGTCACGTTCGCGCTCGGCATGATTCCGGACACGATGCTCGGCGCATTCGCCTCGGGCGAAGTGCTGCCGGTGCTGCTGCTGTCGCTGCTGTTCGGCTTCTCGCTGAATGCGCACCCGCGCGCCGCGCGGCCCGTGCTCGCGCTAATCGACGGCATCGCCCAGGTCGTCTTTCGCGTGCTCGCGATGATCATGCGGCTCGCGCCGCTCGGCGCATTCGGCGCGATGGCGTTTACGGTGGGCCGCTTCGGCATCGGTTCGGTCGGCTCGCTGGCGAAGCTGATGGTGTCCTTCTACGTGGCCTGCGCGCTGTTCGTCGCGCTGGTGCTCGCCCCGCTCGCGCGACTGCACGGCTTCGCGCTGTGGCGGCTGTTGCGCTACCTGCGCGAAGAGTTGCTGATCGTGCTCGCGACCTCGTCCACGGAGCCGGTCCTGCCGCGCCTGATCGTCAAGCTGGAAGCGCTCGGCTGCGACAAAGGCGTCGTCGGGCTCGTGCTGCCGGCCGGCTATTCGTTCAATCTGGACGGGACCGCGATCTACCTGACGCTCGCGGCGCTGTTCATCGCGCAGGCCTGCGACGTCCCGCTTTCCGCGCCGCAGGTCGCGACGATGCTCGCGATCATGCTGGTCACGTCCAAAGGGGCGGCCGGCGTGTCCGGCAGCGGACTCGTCGCGCTGGTCGCGACGCTCGCCGTGACGCCCGACCTGCCCGTCGCCGGGGTCGCGCTGCTGGTCGGCATCGATCGCTTCATGTCGGAGGCGCGCGCGCTGACCAGCGTGATCAGCAATGCGTGCGCGGTGATCTTCGTGTCGTCGTGGGAAGGTGCGTGCGATCGTGCGCGTCTCGCGCAGCGGCTCGCGGCGGCCGGGCCGGCGTTGACGAACGGGGCCGATGAAAACGGTGCCGCGGCAGACGGCGGCGGTGACAGCGACGGGAAGACGGTCTGATACGCGCCCGCCCGTCGCTCGGGCTCAATGCGCGGAAACGGAATCCAGGCCGGTCGATTTCACGTCGGCCTGCACGTCGGGCGACGCGAGATAGTCGAGCAGCGCCTTCGCTTCCTTCGGATGCTGGGCGCCGACCGGGATGCCGGCGGCGAAGCGCGTGACGGACTGCAGCGATTCGGGAATCTTGCCGACGAAAGTCGCCCCCTTGACGGGCAGCAGCTCGCTGACCTGCTGGAAGCCGATTTCGTAGTCGCCGTTCGCGACGACCGACGCCACCGGAATCCGCGGAATCATCTTCGCCTTCGACTTCACCTGCTCCTCGACGCCGAGCTTCTTGAACAGCTCACGTTCGATGTACACGCCGCTCGCGCTGTCCGAGTAGGCGATCGATTTCGCGTGCAGCAGCACCTGCTTGAGCCCTTCCGCGGTGCTGATGTCGGGTTTCGCCGCGCCGTCGCGCACGACCATGCCGATGCGCGAGTCGGCCAGATCGACGCGGGAATCGGGGATGACCTTGCCCTGCTTGATCAGATCGTCCAGCGCGTAGCCGACCATGATCACGGCGTCGGCGGGCTCGCCGCGCGCGAGCCGGTTCGGAATCGCTTCGGGCGACTTGCCCATCGACGGGCCGAGCGCGGTCGCGAGCGTATTGCCCGTCGTGGACGCGAACCGCGGGCCGAGCACCTTGTAGGCGGCGGTGAAACCGCCCGAGCTCATCACGTGCAGCTCGGCGGCCTGTACGTTGGCCGCCACCGCCGCGGTGGCGACGAGCGCGGTCGCGCAGCATTTCAGGAACAGATTTCTCATGGTCGTGGTCGTGCGAATACGTGGGTGGGGATGAACGTTCCGGCCGGGCCGGGCCTCAATGCGCCGGCGTCAACGTCGCGGCGCGGCGACGATAGAGCGCGAACGTCGCGAGCAGCGCGCACACCGCGGCGAAGCTCATCCAGTAGCCCGGTGCGGCCTTGTCGCCCGTCATGTGAATGAGCCCGGTCGAGATGGCCGGCGTGAAGCCGCCGAACACGGCCGTCGCGAGGCTGTAGGCGAGCGAGAAGCCCGCGACGCGCACCTGCACCGGCATCACTTCGGTGAGCGCGACGACCATCGCGCCGTTGTACATGCCGTACATGAACGACAGCCAGAGCAGCACGAGCAGCATGTTGACGAACGACGGCGCATGCGCGAGGAACGACAGCGCCGGGTAAGCGGTCACGACGGTGAGCATCGTCATGCCGACCAGCAGCGGCCGGCGGCCGATCCGGTCGGACAGCGCCCCGCCGATCGGCAACCACACGAAGTTCGACACGCCGACGCAGAGCGTGACGAGCAGGCTGTCGGCGGTGCTCAGATGCAGCACCGTCTTGCCGAAGGTCGGCGCGTAGACGGTGATCAGGTAGAAGCTCGTGGTGGTCATCGCGACCAGCATCATGCCGGCGACCACGACGCCCCAGTTCTGGACCAGCGTGCCGAACACCTCCTTCATGCCCGGACGATGCTTGCGCGCCTTGAACTCCTGGGTTTCCTCCAGATTGCGGCGCAGCATGAAGATGAACGGCACGATCATGCAGCCGACGAAGAACGGCACGCGCCATCCCCACGCCGCGATCTGCGAGGCGCTCAGCCACTGATTGAGCGCGAAGCCGAGGGCCGCCGCGATGACGATCGCCACCTGCTGGCTCGCCGATTGCCAGCTCGTGAAGAAGCCCTTGCGGCCCGGCGTTGCCAGCTCGGCGAGATAGACCGACACGCCGCCCAGCTCGGCGCCCGCGGAGAAGCCCTGCAGCAGCCGGCCGATCAGCACGAGCACGGGCGCCAGCAGCCCGATCGTCGCGTAGCCCGGCACGAACGCGATCAGGATGGTGCCGCTCGCCATGATGGACAGCGTGACGATCAGGCCCTTGCGGCGGCCGACCTCGTCGATGTACGCGCCCAGCACGATCGCGCCGAGCGGCCGCATCAGGAAGCCGGCGCCGAACACGGCGAAGGTCATCATCAACGATGCGAATTCGCTTTGCGCGGGGAAGAAGACGTTGGCGATCTGCGTGGCGTAGAAGCCGAACAGGAAGAAGTCGAACTGCTCGAGAAAGTTGCCGGCCGTGACGCGAAAGATCGCGGCGGCCTTCGAGCGTTCGGCCGGAAGGCTGGACGAGGGGTGCATCTGGGTGTCTCCTGAAAATCCTGGAATACGCGGGAGGGGCTGATCGATTGTCGTTTTCCGGCATGTTGGCGCGGTATCGATCAAACGATAAGTGCGATTTTCGGAACGATTGATGCAGGCTGGTTATCAATCGAAAGCGACCCGCGCGGGTCCGGACGGTGAGCGGGCCGTATCGCGGCATGGCCGCACACGTTTGCGTCGCCGCGCCGGGCCGATGCCGTCGACGGGCGGTCGATGAGCGGTCATGTCGGCCTCGATTTTTTGTTAACCGTGCCGTTAACCCTGACTGGACCCGCGCCGGCGCAAATGCAGCCGGCATCTCAAAACGAGCGCGAGCATGCCCGCATTCACTTCGATCGAGAAAATCGCCGACTGGGCCGGACGCCACCCGTTCGTCGTCGGCGCGTTGGGCACGCTGATGTCGCTGGCGGCACTCGGGATCAGCGCGGTGACGCTGTGGGTCGCGCGCAGCGAAGTCATCGAGCACGCGCATGAGACGTCGCGCAACGTCGCGGCCGTCCTGGCGAGTCAGATCGCGAGGACGGTCGAAACGTCGAACAACGCGCTGGTCGCGTTGGCCGCCGATCTCGGCAAGCCGGCGGTACAGCGGATGGACGTCGGGTTGCGGCACGACCTGCTGTTCGAGCGCACCGCGGCGCAATACATGACCGGCATGGGCGTGACCGACCGGCGCGGCCGCCTCATTGACGGGTGCTGCAGCACGACCCATCGCTGGGACTTCGCCGATCGCGACTACTTCAAGGTCCATCGCGATGCGGACAACGTCGGGCTCTACGTCTCCCAGCCCTATCGCGCGCGCTCGCGCGGCGGCAAGGAATCCATCGCGCTGTCGCGGCGCATCGAGCGGCCGGATCATACGTTCGACGGGATCGCGGTCGTCGCCGTCGATCTCGCTTACTTCGAGCAGTTGCTGTCCCGCCTCGATGTCGGGCCGAACGGCGTCAGCGCGATCGTGCGCGCGGACGGCACGATCCTCGCGAGAAACCCGTCGTTGAACGACGGCCAGATGAACCTCCTGCGCCGCTCGAAATCCTTCCAGCGGATGGTGAACAGCGAATCGGGCTTCTATCCCGCGCGTTCGAGCATCGACGGCATCGTGCGGCTGTACACCTACCAGCGGATACCGGGCACCCCGCTGATCGCGGTCGTCGCGCCGGCCGAAAACGACGTGCTGGCCGGCATTCGGCGCCTGTCGTGGACGGTCGGCGTGTCGGCGTCCGTGATCGGCGCGTCGTTCTGCGCGGTGGTCTGGCTGCTGGCCTTCGCGTTGCGCGACAACTTCCGCAAGCAGACGCTGCTCACCGATCTCACGCGTACCGATCCGTTGACCGGATTGCGCAATCGTCGCGCGCTCGATACCGCACTGGCCGACGAATGGGAGCGGCTGCAGCGCGGCAGCGGCGGCAGCCTGTCGGTGCTGTTCATCGACGCCGATCACTTCAAGCAGTACAACGACCAGCACGGGCACGCGCAGGGCGACACCGCGCTGCGTTTTCTCGCCGAATGCATCCGCGCGCATACGCGGCGGCGCGGCGACCTCGCTGCGCGCTACGGCGGCGAGGAATTCGTCGCGGTGTTGCCGGATACGGACGAAAACGGCGCCGCGCAGGTCGCCGAAGCGATTCGCCGGGAAGTCGAAGGCAACCGGCTCGTCGGGTTTGCGGAAACCGTGCCGCCTTTCACCGTCAGCATCGGCTGTGCGACCGGTCGGCGCGCGCGGCACGCGTCCATGCTCGCGCTGTCGCACCAGGCGGACATGGCGCTCTACCGCGCGAAGCGCGAAGGCAGGAACCGCGTGTGTTGCGCGCAGCCGGACGCGGTGTGAAAGCCGCGGTTCGATCGGGACGGGTGGCGTGGCATGCGCCCTTGCCGATCGCGACGGCCGCCCGCTCGGGACATCGCGATGCGCGCCGCCGTGGCCGTTTCACTGCCCGGGTTCGATATACGCGGCCAGTTCTTCCGGCTCGCCTGACGGAAACGCGTCCTTCAGGTGATCGAGAAACGCGGACACGCGTGCGCTCAATAATCGCCTGGACGGATACAGCGCCCACAGGGCGATATCGGACCCCGGTACGTCGCCCCAACTGACGAGCGTGCCGGCAGCCAGATCGCGGCTCACGAGCGAGATCGGGAGGCACGCGGCGCCCAGGCCGAGGCGGACCGTATCGCGCACCATGCTCAGCGACGACAGCCGCGCCACCGGTTCGACCGGGATGCGCGCCGTGCCGGCCGGGCCGGTGACTTCCCATGCAGTGCGCGTATCGTTCGCGCCGCGCACCACGGCCGGTGCCGGCGTGGGCACGTCGCCGCCGGGCCGCGCCAGCCCCGGCTTCGCGACGACGACCAGCCGGTCGCGCAGGATCACGCGCCCGATCAGGCTCTCGTCGGGGTCCGGGTTCACGCGGATCACGAGGTCGTACCCTTCCTCGATCATGTCGACCGGCCGGTCTTCCGTCGTCACCTCCAGCCGGACGTCCGGGTATCTCAGCGCGAACGTCGCCACCAGCCTCCCCATCGCGAACTGGGAAAACAGCATCGGCGCGCTGATACGCAGCCGGCCGCGCGGCCGCTCGCTCCCCGCTGCAATCGCCGACGCGCTGTCGGCCAGTTCCGCGAGCAGCGCGCCCGTGCGCTCGTAGAGCGCGCGCCCTTCCTGCGTGAGCTTCACGCCGCGCGATCCGCGCTCGAACAGGCGCAGCGACAGACTGTTCTCCAGTTCCGCGACGCGGCGCGACAGCGTCGCCTTCGGGCGAGCCGCGACCCGCGCGGCTTCCCCGAAGCTGCCATGGCGGGCGACGAGATTGAAATCGGCGAGAGCGAGCAGGTCCATGCGTTCCACCAGTGAGACGACATGTCTATTTATCACATCTTCCGGATCGTGTGTGGATCACTTAACTTAGGTAGGCAGTCAACCCGACCATTACCTCAGGAGTGAACATCATGACCATTCTCGTTACCGGCGCCACCGGCCGTATCGGCCGCCAGCTCGTCCGTCAACTCGTCGATCGCGGCGCCGACGTGCGCGTGCTGGTGCGCGATCCGGCCAAGGCCGATTTTCCGGCGGCCGTGACCGTCGCGCAGGGCGACATGCTCGACGTCGACGCGCTGCGGGCGGCCTTCTCCGGCGTGCGCACGCTGTTCCTGCTCAACGGCGTGGCGGGCGACGAATTCACGCAGGCGCTGATCGTGCTGAACCTGGCCCGCGAAGCGGGTATCGAGCGCGTCGTCTATCTGTCGGTCCTGCACGCCGACCGCTTCGTGAACGTGCCGCACTTCGCGGTGAAATTCGGCGCGGAGCGGATGATCGAGCAGATGGGCTTCAGCGCGACGATCCTGCGGCCCGCGTATTTCATGGACAACGATGCGACGGTCAAGGACGTGATCGTCGGGCACGGCGTGTACCCGATGCCGATCGGCGGCAAGGGCATCGCGATGATCGACGCGCGCGACATCGCGGAAGTCGCGGCGCTCGAGTTGATCCGCCGCCACGATGCGCCCGGCAAGCTGCCGGTCGAGACCCTCAATCTCGTCGGGCCCGACACGCTGACCGGCCCGCAACTGGCGTCGATCTGGTCGGACACGCTCGGCCGCCCGGTTGCCTATGGCGGCGACGATCCGACGCCGTTCGAAGACAATTTCGCGACATTCATGCCGAAATGGATGGCGTACGAAATGCGGCTGATGGCCGAACGCTTCGTCAGCGACGGGATGGTGCCGGAGGCCGGCGACGTCGAGCGGCTGACCGCGATCCTCGGCCGCCCGCTGCGGACGTATCGTGACTTCGTGGCGACGCTCGTGCGTTGAGCGGGATGCGACGCACTCATGCGCCGCGCGGCAGTGCAGGGAGTCGCCGAGCGGTTGAACCGGCGGCGTGCGCGGCCGGTTCGCCGCGACCGCCATACTGTTGCCGGCGACAGCGGTCACGCGGCCGCGCCCCTGGCGTCCGGATCGGGCGGGAGCCGGACACCAGGTCGGGCCCGCTACAACATCGCCTGACTGACCAGCCCGTACAGCCCGACTACCGGGTCGGCCGCGCCCTCGTGTGCCGCGGCCGGCGCATTGCGAACCATCTTCGAACAGGTATCCACCTGCTTCAGTCCCTGTTCGCTCAGCCACGCCGGCAAACTGCTCCCGTCAGGCACATCGATCCGCACGAATTCGCCGTCCCGTTTCGTCAGCCAATAGCCGATCAGCGCCTTCGCATGCGCATCGTCGCCCGAACGCGGCGCAACCACCGGGCCGACCACGTAACCGCGGCCGAAGCGCCGCAGCACCGAAAACCCGACGACCTCGCCGTCGCGTTCGAGCACGACGCTTTCTCCCCGCGCCTGCAACGCGGACAACAGCGCTTCGCGCTCAAGGCCGGACGCACGCGCGTCGAGTTCGACGAGACGCGGCCAGTCGGCCGGCGATCCGGCGCGCAGCCGCTCGCCATCGGGCACGGCTACCGCGGCGGGCCGATCCACGTTCCCCTGATACTGGCTCAACGATCCGCACACGTTGAATCCCAGTTTCTCGTAGAGCGGCCGACCGGCCGGCGTCGCATGCAGAAACGTGATGCGCGGCCCCAGCTCATCGAGGAGCGTCTCCATCAGTTTGCGGCCGATTCCCCGCCCCTGATGCGCGTCGGAGACGATCACGTGCCCGATCGCCGCGCGATCCGCACCGTACTTCCAGCACATCGCCGTGCCGATGACCACGCCGTTTTCCTCGGCCGCGAACGCGATCGACGTGTCGGCGGAAAACTGCCAGTCTTCCGCCCGGAACGGCCAGCGCAGCGCCATGGAAAGCGCATGGGCAGCGGGGACGTCCTCTGCGGTGAATCTGCGGTAGTGAAGCGCGGACGTCGCGCCGCGCTCCTTCACTTCATGTTCCTGGGTCATCAAGCAGTCCGTCTAAATGGTGTTTTCGTGCGACACGGCACGTCAGAAAAATGCGCAGTGACCACATCGAAGCGGCTAAAAATTGCACGGCGCTCCCCGGCTGGCATGAATGCCCGACGATCAGGAAGCACGCCGTTCCCGGACCTGACGCCCGATCAACCAGACATCAGCCGGTTTCCACGCCGCTCCGAAGCATCACGCCGATCGCGTGAAGTAATGCTGCGCCAACGCGACCCAATACCGGACGCCGGCCGGAATGATGTCGTCGTTGAAGTCGTATTTCGGGTGATGCAGCGCCGGTGAGGCCGCGCCATCCTGCGCATTGCCGATCAGCACGTACGCGCCCGGCCGCTCCTCCAGCATGAAGCCGAAGTCCTCGGACGTCATGTTCGGCGGCACGTCGGGAGACAGGCGCTCGTCGCCGAACGTATCGCGAATCACCGCTTCGCACAGCGCCGTCTCGGCCGGCGTGTTGACCGTCGCCGGGTAGTACTGGAAAAACTCCACGTCGACCTGCGCCCCATAGGCCCCCGCGAGCCCTTCGCACGCGAGCCGAACGTCGCGCTGCAGCTTCTGCTGCAAGGCCGACGACAGCGTGCGGATCGTGCCGCGCAGCTCGGCGGTGTCGGAAATCACGTTGTCCGTCGTGCCCGCATGAAACATGCACACGGAAATGACCGCGGGGTCGACGGGGTCCTTGTGCCGCGCGGCGATGGTCTGACACTGCAGCACCATCGAGCACGCGAGCGGCACCGGATCGATGCCCAGATGTGGCTGCGCCGCGTGCGCACCCTTGCCCGTCACCGTGATCCTGAAGCGCGAGCCCGCGGCCATGATCGCGCCGGTGCGCAACCCGAAATGCCCGGCCGGCAACCCGGGCCAGTTGTGCATGCCGAATACCGCTTCCGTCGGGAATTGCTCGAACAGCCCGTCGTCGATCATCCTGCGCGCGCCCGCGCCGCCCTCTTCGCCCGGCTGAAACACGAAATGGACGGTGCCGGGCAACTGCGGCAATTCCTTCAGCACGCGCGCGGCGCCGAGCAACATCACGGTATGGCCGTCGTGGCCGCACGCATGCATGATCCCGTGCGAGCACGACGCATGCGCGAAGTCGTTGGCTTCGTGGATCGGCAACGCGTCCAGGTCGGCGCGCAACACGATGCCGCGGCCCGGATCGGCGCCGGGCAGGCTCGCGACCACGCCCGTGCCACCCAGCCCGCGCGACACCGCGTAACCGAGCGCTTCGAGCTCGCGGGCGACGACGTCGGCCGTCCGGTGTTCCTCGAATCGCAACTCGGGATGCGCATGCAGGTCGCGGCGCAGCTTCGCCCAGTGCGCACGGTGCGCGTTCAACGACGTGTCGGGGATGATGGCGTTTTCCAATCTCGGCACCCTTGCAAAGCCAACCGGTTCAAATCACGACTGCCGCATCGCGCGCGGCAGCCGCCTCAATCATAAAAGCCCAGGACAGACTTGACCTCCATATACTCCGCCATTCCTTCGATCCCGTACTCGCGGCCGTTGCCCGACTGCTTGTATCCACCGAACGGCGCCTGAGGGTCCCATGCCGGGTAGTTCAGATGCACCTGCCCGGCCTGGATACGCGCGGCCACCGCCCGCACGCGCGCCATGTCGGTGCCCTGCACGTGCGCGCCGAGCCCGTATACCGTGTCGTTCGCGATCGCGATCGCTTCTTCCACGGTGTCGTAAGGCAGGATCGCGAGCACCGGGCCGAAGATCTCCTGCTGCGCGATCGCCATGTCGGTGCGCACGTCGGAGAAGATCGTCGGCCGCGCATAGAAGCCTTTGTCGAGGCCCGCCGGCCGGCCGGGGCCGCCGGCGATCAGCTTCGCGCGTTCGTCGATGCCCACGTCGATCATCTGCGCGACCCGCCCGAACTGCGCGCGATTGGCGAGCGGCCCGTGCGTGGTGGCCTCGCCGAACGGATCGCCGACGACGAGCGTTTGCATCGCCGCGACGGCCAGTTCCTCGACCGCACCGAGCACGGCGCGCGGCACGATCATGCGGGTCGGCGCGCTGCACGATTGCCCCATGTTGCGGAACGCGGCGGCCACGCCCGGCGGGATCGCCCGCGACAGGTCCGCATCCGGCAACACGACGTTAGGCGACTTGCCGCCCAGCTCCTGCGCGACGCGCTTGACGGTCGTCGCCGCCGCCTGCGCGACGAGCACGCCGGCGCGCGTCGAGCCGGTGATCGACACCATGTCGACTTCCGGATGCGACGACAGCGCGGCCCCCACCGTTTCGCCGCTGCCGCTCACGAGGTTGAATACGCCGCCGGGCACGCCCGCGTCGGCGACTACTTCCGCGAACAGCAACGCGCTGAGCGGCGACAGCTCGCTCGGCTTCAGCACCACCGTGCAGCCTGCCGCGAGCGCCGGCCCGACCTTCGCGGTGATCTGATAGATCGGCCAATTCCACGGCGTGATCAGCGCGCATACGCCGATCGGCTCGCGGGCGATCGCGGTCGTCCCGCGCCGCTCGACGAACGGGTAGCTCGCGAGGTTGTCGCGTGCAACGCGAATGTGTTCGGCCGCGAGCGGCACGTGCGCGCCGCGTGCATAGCCGATCGGCGCGCCCATCTCCAGCGCGAGCGCCGTGGCGAACAGCTCGGCACGTTCCAGGATCAACGCATGGATGCGGTCGAGCAGCGCCGCGCGTTCCTGCGGCGACGTCGCGGACCAGCGGTCGAACGCATTGCGCGCGGCCTGCACCGCGCGGTCGGCGTCGCGCGCGCTGCCGAGCGGGATCTCGCACAGCGTGTCCTCGGTGGACGGGCTGATGACGGCAAACCGCTCGCCGCCTTCGGGCAGCACCCACTCGCCGTCGATGAAGAAGCGATCGAGCCTTCCGGCTTGCATCAGGTGAACAACAGGGGAATTCATTGCAAGGGGTCCTTGAGTCGATACCGTGCGCCGACGCACGGCGAAAGCCACGATGGGCCGAGGCAGCGGCCGGAGCGCGTCGCAGCCGCCCGGCTAGAAATCCGCGACCTTGCCCCAGGCGGACTCGCTGAACCGGCCGGGCCGGTACGGCGTCGGGTCCACGAACGGCTCCGCACCGGACGCGAGATCGGCGATCAGGTGCCCGGCGCCCGGGCCGATCCCGAAGCCGTGCCCCGAGAAGCCCGCCGCGAGGATCAGCCCCGGCACGCCCGGCACTTCGCCAATGCCCGGCACGCCGTCCGGCGTGCTGTCGACGAAGCCGGCCCATGCGTGCGTGATCGTCGCCTCGCGCAGCTCA
Source organism: Burkholderia sp. E168m22 (assembly GCF_001319805.1). Lineage (NCBI taxonomy): Bacteria > Pseudomonadati > Pseudomonadota > Betaproteobacteria > Burkholderiales > Burkholderiaceae > Burkholderia > Burkholderia sp. E168m22. The sequence goes on along the minus strand of NZ_BBSK01000147.1, from coordinate 114,899 downwards.
GGCAACAGTTCGGACGCGCGGCGGTACGTTTCGGCGACCGTCGACATGTCGGGCTTCGGATCGAGAATGCGCACCGCTTCCATCGGCGTCGGCGCATCGAGGCGCCAGCGCTTCAACGTTTCATGACCGCCGCGTACGCCTTCGAGGCCGCCCGGCAGCAGGTTGCGCCAGCGCTTCGCGAACATCGGCACGAATTGCGGCGCGAAGCGCAGGAACTGCGGCGTCGGGTCCACGCGCGCGCGGCCGCTGATCGCCAATGCATAGCGTCCGTCGCAGCGGCGCGTGATGGACACGCCGGACGTGTACATCGCACCCGGCAGCGGCGTGTCGACGGGCGATACGCTCAGGATCGACTGACGGATCGACGCCTGCGGAAAGCGGATGCCGAGCTGGCGGCAGAACGACGACGCCCATGCGCCGCCGGCCATCACGGCCGTCCGGGTCTTGATGACGCCGGCCTCCGTGACGACGCCAGCGACACGGCCGCCTTCGAGCTCGATACCGCGCGCCGCGCAGTGCTGGTGGACGCTGCCGCCCAGCTTGATCAGCGCGGCGGCCACGGCCGGCGCGGCCTTGCCGGGGTCGGCCGTACCGTCGGTCGGCGAAAAGACGCCGCCCTTCCACTGCCGCCCGGTCGCCCGTCCGCGCTCGGCGGCCTGCTTGCTGTCGAGCATGTACGTGGTCACGCCCGCGGTCTTCGCGAATTCGCCCCAGCTGGCCCAGCGGGACAGCTCGGCTTCGTCATTGCTGAGATACAGCAGCCCGCAGCGATGAAAGCCCGTGTCTTCTCCGGATTCGGCGGCGAATCGTTCCCACAGATCAATGCTCTTGCTCGCCATCGGCAACTCGCGCGCATCGCGGTTCTGCTGCCGGCACCAGCCCCAGTTGCGGCTCGACTGTTCGGCGCCGATGCGCCCCTTCTCGACGAGCGCGACCGACAGCCCGCGCCGGGCCAGATAGTAGGCGGTGAAGACGCCGATGATGCCGCCGCCGATCACGACGACGTCGGCCGCGGCCGGCGGCGTGGACAAGGTTTCGATATGACGCAGCGGAGGGGACATGCTCAGTCTCGTTCGGTGGAAGGTTTGACGTTCTGCATCACGTAGAACTTCGCCACGCGTTCGCTGCTTTCCCACCCGATCGACGCGCCGCGCGGCACGAACAGCGCATCGCCGGCACCGACCGACTGCACGCTGCCGTCGGGCGCCGCGAAGCGGACGCCGCCGTCCAGCAGGAACATGAACTCGTTGGCGCGATGCGGCCGGACGATCCGGTGATACGGCGTCGAATCCCACGTGCCCGCGCAGTATCCGGCTGCGTCGTCGGTGAACACGTTGTCGCTGCGGCATTGCGGCGCGGGGCCGAGCAGCACCTCGGCCGGCAGCGTGGCGGACGGCTTGAAATCCGCGTCGGCGTACAGCGCAAAGACGCCTTGTTTCGTCGGGGTCGCGCACGCTGCCGAGCAGAACGTCAGCAGCACGGGCGATGGCGCCGCGATGCGCAGCGCGGTGCCGCAACCGATCACGGCGCCTTGCCCCGGGCCGACCACCAGCGGTGCGGCCCCGGCCGCTTCGAGCGTCAGCTCGCCTTCGACGACGACGAGAGTTTCGATGTGCGGAAAGCTCGACACGTCCAGCTCGCCGGCGAAGCGGATACGCCCCGCGGCCATCGCGTCGGGGCCTTCCCACGCGATCTCGCGATGCGACGCGAACGGATCGCTCGCGCCGAACGCCTGCTTGCGGAATGCGGTGGAAGAAGGTGCGCCGTCGGCCCGGTGCAACACGAAAACTGCGGTCATTTCTGCTCCTGTGCAGTGCGTGGCGGCCTGGTTCAACGCCGTCACGCGATATCGGAAATCGTCGTTCGCCGGCTCTCCGGCCGGAAAATCGTCAGCGGGGCATGTCGTCCATGCGTGCGCTTACGCCGCGTGGCACGACGCTTCGCGGCGTTCGGTGCGCAGGCGCGTCGACGGTGTTCGTACCGGTGCGCCGCCGGTTCGGGCAACCACGTAATCGCGCGGCGTGATGCCGAGCACGCGCCGGAAATGCCGGCACAGATGGCTCTGATCGAAGAAGCCGACGTCGGTCGCGACGACCGACGGCGCGAGACCGGCGCGCAACAGGTCCTGCGCCCGCCGTATCCGCACGAGACACAGATACCGGTGCGGCGACAGCCCGGTTTCGCTGCGAAAGCGCGCGGTGAAACGCGACACGCTCAAGCCGGCCACCGCCGCGAGCGTGTCGAGGTTCAGCGGCTGCGCGAACGACGCGTCGATCGTGCGCAGCACGTCGCCGATCGCCGGCGAGACGGGCCGCGCGACACGCGGCGAACCAACGAATTGCACTGTCATATCGAGTTCTCCCCGCGCTCGCTTCAATGCAGGAAATCCTGCATCCGGTAATACGCGCCGACGAGCGGCAGGAACCACGCGTGTCCGAAATGGCCCGGTATCGCCGGCCATTCGAGCTCGCGCCACGGGTTCGACGCGGCCGCGCCATACAGCACGTCGGCCATCACGCGGCCCATGTGCACCGACATCTGCACGCCGTGGCCGCTGTAGCCCATCGAGTAATAGAGTCCGTCGTGCTGGCCCGCGCGCGGCAGCCGGTCGGCGGTGATGTCGACCAGCCCGCCCCAGCAGTAGTCGAGGCGCACGTTGGCCAGCTCGGGGAAATAGCCGGCCATGCCGGCGCGCAGGATGTCGCCGCTCTTCGCATCGGAGCGCGGGCTCGACATCGCGAAACGCGCGCGTCCGCCGAACAGCAGCCGGTTGTCGGGCGTCACGCGGAAGTAGTTGCCGATCTGGCGCGACGTCACGTACGCACGGCGATGCGGAAACAGCCGGTTCAACTGCGCGTCGGGCAGCGGCTCGGTCACGACGATGAAGCTGCCGACCGGCGCGATGCGTCGCCGGAACCACGCGAACGGCCCGTGCTGCGACGCACCGGTCGCGACCAGCACGCGGTCGGCGACGATCGTGCCGCGGGCGCAGGTAATTCGGTGGCGCTCGCCGTCGAGCCGGTCGAGCTGCGTGACGGCCGCGTGCTCGTACACACGTGCGCCGGCCCGCACGGCCGCTTGCGCGAGGCCGACGCCGAACTTGCCCATGTGCATCTGCGCGCCGTTGCGCTGCAGGAGCCCGCCGTAGAAACCGTCGGACGCGATTTCATCGCGGATTCGCGACGGCTCGATCAGTTCGATATCGGGATCGACGTCGCGCCGCAACGCGTCGAAGGTCTTTTCGAGCCCCGCGAAATGCTGCGGTTTCGCGGCGAGCTTCAGCTTGCCCGCCCGCCGGAAATCGCAATCGATCGCCTGTTCGGTCACGATCGTCTCGACGCTCTTCACCGCGCTTTCGTAGGCGCGATAGAACTGCTTCGCGGGCTCGGCGCCGATGCGCGCGGCCAGCGACGCGTAGTCCTGCGCGACGCCCGTATTGCACTGGCCGCCGTTGCGGCCGGACGCTTCGCCGGCGACTTGCGCGGCTTCGAGCACGACCACCGAGACGCCGCGCTGCGCGAGCGCGAGCGCCGCCGACAAGCCGGTGAAACCGCCACCGATCACGACCACATCGGCCCGCCCCTCGACGGGCCCAACGCTGCCGTCGCGAAACGCGGGGCGGGTATCCAGCCAGTACGATTCCAGTTTCATCGGATCCTTCTTTTGCATGCCTGCAACGACGATCGGCGACCGTTCAATGAGAATCATTTAATCACCGTCAAAAACCGCAGTTGCCGCGTATTCGCGCGCGGCACGCGTACAAATCGCCGTTTTGCGCGACCGCCGCAGCAGACTATGCGGCGGCCCGTTCACCGCACCGCGCGATGAACGGTTCGCGCGCCACGCACTACGGTTGCACCGGCGTGACGCCGGCCGGCACCGGCTCCGCCTGGAAACTCGCGAGATCCTCCTCGCTGCGATGGCACAGCACCTGCGCGCCGTTGCCGAGCGTGCGCAGCGACGGGGCCGTCCGGTTGCACACGCCGTCCACCCGCATCGCGCAGCGCGACAGGAACGGACACAGCTCGTCCTCGTGCTCGCGCTCGCCGATCGGCACCAGCGGCCGGTGGCAACGCTCGGCCGCATCGTCGAGCCAGCCCGCGCGCAGTTCCGGCGCGGACGACACCAGCAAGTGCGAATACGGGTGATAAGGCGGCGCGCACAGCGCGTCGCGACTGCCCGTCTCCACGCGGCGGCCCGCATACAGCACGACGATGTCGTCGCTGATCGCGCGCACCTTCGCGATGTCGTGCGTGATGAACACGTACGACACGCCGAGCTTCGCCTGCAGGTCGCGCAGCAGCTCGATGATCGCGGCGCCGACGACGGTGTCGAGCGCCGACGTGACCTCGTCGCACAGGATCAGGTCGGGCTCGGCCGCGAGCGCGCGCGCGAGGTTCACGCGCTGCTTCTGCCCGCCCGACAGTTCGCCGGTACGCCGCGACGCCACCGCCGGCGGCAGCCGCACGAGCTCGAGCAGTTCCGCGACGCGCTGGCGTGCACGCGCGCCCTTGATCCCGTGATAGAACGCCAGCGGCCGCGCGAGCGTGCGCTCGACGGTATGCACCGGGTTGAGCGCGGTATCGGCGTTCTGGAACACGATCTGCACGCGGCGATGCTGCTCCTTCGTCCGTTTGCCGATATCGCGCGCGAGCGGCTCGCCGTCGAGCAGGATCGCGCCGCCGGTCGCCGGCACGAGGCCCGCGATCACCTTCGCGAGCGTCGTCTTGCCGGAGCCCGATTCGCCGATCACGCCGACCGTCTGCCCGCGCCCGATGCGCAGGTCGACTTCATGCAGGATCACTTTCGCGGGCCAGCCGTTCGCGGCGCGGCCGCCGTAGCCGGCGATCGCGCCGCGCACGTCGAGCAGCGGCGCCGGCGCGGCCGGCTCGCGTGCCTGCGCTTGCGTGTCGCGTTCGGCATCGTTCGGCGTGACCGCCGCGATCAGGCTCTGCGTGTACGGGTGCGCCGGCGCATGCAGGATCTGTTCGGTCGCGCCCGCCTCGCGGATCACGCCGTCGCTCAGCACGACGATCCGGTCGGCCATCTGCGCGACCACGGCCAGGTCGTGCGACACGTACACCGCACTCATCCCGTAGCGCTGGATCACGCTCTTGAACGCCTGCAGCACGTCGATCTGCGTGGTCACGTCGAGCGCGGTGGTCGGCTCGTCGAGAATCACCAGCTCCGGATCGGTGATCAGCGCCATCGCGGCCATCAGCCGCTGCAGTTGACCGCCCGATACCTGGTGCGGATAGCGCTTGCCGATCGTCTCCGGCTCCGGCAGCGCGAGCGCGCGAAACAGCTCGATCGCCTTCGCCTGCGCGTCGCGCTTCGTCATCGTCTTGTGGATCAGCGCGGCCTCGATCACCTGGTCGAGAATCGTGCGCGACGGGTTGAACGCGGCGGCGGCGCTCTGCGCGATATACGCGACCTTGCGGCCGCGCAGCGCGGTCAGCGCCGCAGCCGAAAGCGTGCACACGTCGGTGCCGTCGAGCTTCACCGAGCCGCCGGCGATCCGGCATCCGGTACGCGCATGGCCCATCAGCGACAACGCGATCGTCGTCTTGCCGGAGCCCGATTCGCCGATCAGCGCGAGCACCTCGCCGCGCCCGATGTCGAAGTCGACGCCGTGGACGATCGTCGTTTCCTCGCCGCCCGGCCGGCCGCCGACCACGCGCAGCCCGCGCACCTCGACGAGCGGGTTCGATTCGTGTCGCATCAGTGTCCTCCGGCGGCGCCGGCCGCGCCCTTGCGGCGGCCGCGATGCGGCAGGCCGTCGATCATCAGGTTGACGCCCACCGTCAGGATCGCGATCGCGACCGCGGGAATGATCGCGACGGCCGAGCCGTCGCCGAGGCTCGCGATGTTCTCGCGCACGAGCGAACCGAGGTCCGCATACGGCGGCTGCACGCCGAGCCCGAGAAAGCTCAGGCCGCTCAGCAGCAGCACGACGAACGTGAAGCGCAGCCCGGTATCCGCCAGCATTGGGTGGATCATGTTCGGCAGCATCTCGACGCACGCGATGTACAGCGCGCTTTCGCCGCGCGCCCTGGCCACCTGCACGAATTCGAGCGTGCTGATGTTGACCGCCAGCGCGCGCGCGATCCGGTACGAGCCGGGCATGTAGCTGATCGCGGCGGTGAGCACCAGCAGCGGCAGCGACGAGCCGAACGCGGCGACGAGCATCAGCGCGAACATCTTCGACGGAATCGACGTGAGCGCATCGAGCAGCCGGCTCATCGTCTCGTCGACCGCGCGGCCCGACACGGTCGCGAGCAGCCCGAGCGTCGTGCCGGTCACCGCGGCGAGCAGCACCGCGGCCAGCGCGAGCAGCACGGTCAGCCGCGCGCCGTACAGGATTCGGCTCAGCATGTCGCGGCCCAGGAAGTCGGAGCCGAACGGCAGCTTCGCGCTGAACGGCGCGAACACGTCCGGCGTGACGATCGCGCCGACGTCATGCGGCGCGATCAGCGGTGCGAACACCGCGACGAACAGCATCAGGCCGACCATCGACAGGCCGACGCGGCCGCCGGTCGTCAACGCGATGCGCGCGCCGCGGCGCTTGCGCGGCTGGTCGGGGGCCGGGGCGGCAGGCGGCATGCTGCCCCGCCCCAGGGGCGGGTCGCCGGAGGGCGGCAGCGCGCTGCTGCGTTGTACGGGTTCGATCGGTTGCATGGGCGGCATCTCGGAAGAAAGACGAAACACTCAGGTGCGCAGTCGCGGGTTCGACACGATCGAGCACAGGTCGGCGAACAGCACGAGCGTCAGGTAAGCGACGCAGAAGATCAGCGTGCACGCCTGGACCAACGGGAAATCGCGATTGCTGACGGCATCGACCATCAGGCTCGCGAGGCCCGGATAGTTGAAGATCGTCTCGACGACGATCACGCCGCCGAGCAGATACGACAGGCTCAGCGCGATCGCGTTGGCGATCGGGCCGATCGCGTTGGGCAACGCATGGCGTAGCACGACGCGCGCGGGGCTCGCGCCCTTCAACGTGGCCATCTCGACGTACGACGCGCTCAATTGCTCGATCACCGCGGCGCGCGTCATCCGCGCCATCTGCGCGATCACGACCGCGCACAGCGTCAGCACCGGCATCGCATACGCACGCAGGAAATCGTGCAGGCTTTCGATCGGGCCGCTGTACGACAGCGCGGACAGCCAGTGCAGCTTCACCGCGAACACGAGCACGGCGACCGTCGCGATCAGGAATTCCGGCGTCGCGACGAGCGACAGCGTGCCGAGGCTGATCACGCGGTCGACCACCGACTCGCGCTTGACCGCCGCGAGGATGCCGAGCAGCAGCGCGATCGGCACCGACACGGCGGTCGTGATCGCCGCCAGCGCGAGCGACTTCGGCAGGCGCCCGCCGATCAGCTCCGACACCGGCATGTCGCCGGAAAACGACCGGCCGAAGTCGCCGTGCAGCAGCCCGGCGAGCCAGTGCAGGTAGCGCACGTGCGCCGGCATGTCGAGACCGAACTGCTGGCGCAGCGCGGCGACCGTCTCCGGCGTCGCGGACTGGCCGAGCGCGGCCTGCGCGGCGTCGCCCGGCAGCAGGTTCGTGATCGTGAAGATGATCGCGGACACGATCAGCAGCGTCAGCGCGGTGACCGCGATGCGCCGGCCGATCAGCCCGATGAGAATTCGGTTCATGGAGCGACACTCCCGAAAAAACCGCGCGTGGCCGGCGCGGGGGTCCGCACCGGCCGCGCGGCGGCGGCCAACCACAACGTCATGCGTTCCACCACACGTTCTCGGCGAACATGAAGCCCATCATCCCGCCGGTCGGGATCGAACCGAGGCCCGCGAGCCGCTTGTCGTACCCGTCGAGGAAGCTGATGAACGCCGGAATGCCGACCCGGCCCTGCTGCGACACGATCACCTGCATGTCGCCGTACATCTGCTTGCGCTTCGCGTCATCGGTTTCCGAGCGCGCGGCGAGCAGCAGCTGGTCGAACTTCGCGTTCTTCCAGCCCGATTCGTTCCACGGTGCATCCGACTTGAAGAACTGCGTGAACAGCACGTCGGCGCTCGAGCGCGGGTTGATGTTGCCGAACGTGAGCGGGTGCTTCATCCAGTGGTTCGACCAGTAGCCGTCGGGCGACGCGCGGTTGACCTGCAGGTTCAGCCCGATCTTCTGGCCGGCCTGCTGCAGCAGCACGGCCATTTCGATCGACCCGTTCGCGTCGGACGTCGCATAGATCGGCGGCAGCGTGGCGCCGAGCGCCCCGGCCTTCTGGAGCAGGAACTTCGCCTTGTCCGGATCGTGCGCACGCTGCGGCAGCGACGCGTTGAAGTAACGATGCCCCGGCGGAATCGGCTGGTCGTTGCCGATCACCGAGTAGCCGCGGAACACCGCCGTGCGAAGCTGTTCGCGATCGAACAGGTACTTCATCCCTTCGACGAAATCGGGGTTCGCGACGATCGGGTTGTCGCTGCGCATGATCAGGTCGGTGTAGAGGCCCGACTTGGTTTCCTTCAGCGCGTAGCCGGGCGTCGACGAGACCCGCTGCGTCGAGCGCGGATCGATCGCGTTGATCAGGTGCACGTCGCCCGACAGCAGCGCGTTCAGGCGCGCGGCGCTGTCGCTGATGCCGATCAGCTCGATCTCGTCGAGATACGGCTTGCCCGGCTTGAAGTAGCTGTCGTTGCGCACGCCGACGGTCGACACGCCCGGCTTGAACGACTTGAGCTTGTACGGGCCGCAGCCGATGCCGGTGCTGAAGTCGGTCGTGCCGTCCTTGACGATCACGAGCTGCGGCGTCGCGAGGATCACCGGCAGGTCCGCGTTCGCGCTGGCGAGCGTCAACGTGACTTCGTCGGGGCCGGTCGCCTTCGCCTCCGCGAACTGTTCGGCGAGCGGCTTGACCTTCGATGCGGTGGCCGGGTTCTTGTGGCGCATCAGCGAATACACCACGTCGGCCGGGCCGACCGGCTTGCCGTCGTGGAACGTGACGCCCTTGCGCAGCTTGATGATCCAGGTCTTCGCATCGGTCGTCTGCAGCGACTCGGCGAGGTTCATCTGCGGCGTCAGGCTCGCATCGAGCTGCGTGAGGCCGCTGTAGAACATGAAGAAGCGGGTATAGTCCGCGCCCGTCGAACCCTTGGCCGGGTCGAGCGTATCGGCCGTCGAGCCGGCTTCGTTCGCGACCCTGATCTTGCCGCCGCGCTTCGGCGCGGGCGCGGCGAAGGCGGAGTCGGGGGTCATCAGCAGTCCGCCGGCGCCGGCGGCCATCATGCCGCCCGCCGCCATGACCTTCATCATGTCGCGGCGCGTGAAGCCGCCCTTGCCGCCGTTGTCGATATCGTCGCTCATCCGAACTGCTCCTGACTGTGGAAAGTGGGTCCAAGGGTCCAGCGTGGTTGTTCAATCCCGCTGCGTCCGCTTGCTGGTGGCGGACGCGACGTCGTACACATGCAATTCATTTAAGCATCGCCAAAATGCGGTTTGTCGCGATTCGGGCGGCCCGCACGATACGAATCGACCGTTTTGAGCCGCCCGCGCAGCATGAATTGCTGCATGCGCATCCGTGTCGCCGTGTGCCCGGCGGTGTGTCGCGGCGGCTGCCGAACCCGTGTCGATGCAGGAAATCGTAAGGCCGCAGCCGCCGCAGATTGCGTCGACAAAATTGCCCGTTCGGCATCCGGCGCGCGTTTGGCTCGCGCAAACCGCACGTTTGTATCGAATGGGGGCTTGCATGCCGACGACGGCTGAAACGCGCGGCGCGCTGCGGCAGATCGCCGCATGCACGGGCGTCGGCGACGGCACGCCGCGGATGAAAGTTCAGAAGAATGCCGCTCGATAGGAGCGGCTTGGCGATAAGGCGGGAAGAGGACGGGACTGCCCGGGGAGCGGGCGCACGCGAGCCGTGCAGCCGTCAGGAACCGTGGTGACCCCGTGCGGCGACGCGTCCGTCACCGGCATCCCGGCGCGCACGCCGGGCGTGCGCCGGCTCGGCGTGAAGGAGGTTGAATGATGCGCCGGCTGCCAGCGAGCGGCACGAAGCCGTCACGCAGCGAGCCGGAATACCGACACGGCGGCCCGCAGGCGCGCCGCCTGCTCGTCCAGCGACGATGCGGCGGCGGCCGCCTGCTCGACGAGCGCGGCGTTCTGCTGGGTGACTTCGTCCATTTGCGCGACCGCCAGCCCGATCTGTTCGATACCGGTGCTTTGCTCGACCGATGCCGCCGAAATCTCGCCCATGATGTCGGCCACCCGGTCGATCGACCGGACGATCTCCGTCATGCGCTCACCGGCCGTCTCGACGAGCCGGCTGCCGCTGCCGGCCCGCTCGACCGACGCGTCGATCAATCCCTTGATGTCCTTCGCGGCCGCGGCGCTGCGTTGCGCGAGCGAGCGGACTTCCGATGCGACGACGGCGAACCCGCGCCCCTCCTCGCCGGCCCGCGCGGCTTCCACCGCGGCGTTGAGCGCCAGGATGTTGGTCTGGAATGCGATGCTTTCGATGACGACGGTAATGTCGGCGATCCGCACCGATCCATCCGAGATCTGCCGCATCGTTTCGACGACCGCCTGCACGGCGGCGCCGCCCAGTTCGGTCGCATCCTTCGCCTGGGTCACGAGCGCATTCGCCTGGCGTGCGTTGTCGGCGTTCTGTTTGACCGTGGACGTCATCTGCTCCATGCTGGCGGCCGTCTCCTGCAGCGACGCGGCCTGCTGCTCCGTGCGCTGCGACAGATCCAGGTTGCCTTGCGCGATCTCGCCGGTGCCGGTGGCGATCGAGTGGGTCGTGGTCTGGATTTCGGCGATGGTGTCGGTCAGCCGCGCCTTCATGTCGCCCAGCGCGACGAGCAGGCTGCCGGGCGCGGCATGCGCCGTATCGAACTGCACGTCCAGTTCGCCGGCGGCGATGCGGGCCGCGATCTGCGCCGCCTGCGCGGGCTCGCCGCCCAGCGTGCGCCTGACGCTGCGCAGCACACCCCATGCAATCGCCGCGAGCGCCGCGGCAATGACGAGCGTGACGACGCCCAGCACCGTCGCGAGCCGGGTAAACGCCGCATTGATGTCATCGTAGAAGAATCCCGTGCCGATCCACCAGTCCCAGTCCGGAATCGCGACCACGCCCTGCAGCTTCGGCTCGAGGTCCGCGTCGGGGCTGCGCTTGATCAGCACGTCGACGAGCGCGAAATGCGCCTGCGCCATGCCCGCGCGGTACGCCTCGCTGTCGGTCATGCCGCTGGTCGTGCGGTTGCCCTTCGCGCGCGTGCCGATGAACTTCGCGTTCGGATGGACGAGGTTGACGCCGTCGGACGTCGTGACCCAGAAGTAGCTCTTCGAATTCGCGTTGAGCGCCGCCAGCGCGGCCTTGGCCTGCTGCTGCGCCTGCTCCTGCGTGAGCGTGCCGCTCGTCTGCATCGCGCGATACGAATCGACCAGGTGCTCGGCCTTGGTCAGCAGAATGACGATCTCTTCGCGGCGGCTGTCGATCAGCGCGTCGCGCAGCGTGTGCAGCGACAACGCGGCGAGCAGGACGATACCGAGCAGCGCCGCGACGACGAGCATCAGCAGTTTGGTGGACAACTTCATGCGGGGGCCTCGCAATATTAACCGTTCGGTACATATATCGGCCTGGGCAGCCCGGCCTTGAACGATTCAATATCGGTAATTACCCTCGCTCCGTGCGCTGATCGAACGCGCGCCGGGACGCGACGCGACGGGCCCCGGCGGCCTCGCGGCCGCGTCCCGTCACGTCATGGCGATCGACGAACCGGCTTACAGCCCCAGCTGCGTCGCGAGCTGGCCGATGTCCGACACTTCGTAATAGTTGTAGAACGGCGTGCCCGGCTCGTGGCCGCGGTTCACGAACGCCTTGTGCTTGATCCCCAGATCCTCGGCCGTCATCAGGTCGTAGCGCAGGCTCGACGATACGTGCAGCACGTCCTCGGGCTTGCAGCCGAGCTTGTCGAACATGTATTCGAAGCCCTGCATCCGCGGCTTGTACGATTGCGCCTGCTGCGCGGTGAACACCGCATGGAACGGCGCGCCGAGCTTGTCGACGTTGCTCATGATCTGCTCGTCCATCGCGTTCGACAGGATCACGAGCTTGTACTTCGACGCCAGCCGCGACAGCCCGGCCGGCACGTCCGGATGCGGGCCCCAGGTCGGCACCGCATGATAGAAAAGCTCGGCCTCGGCTTCGTCGAACGTCACGCCGAGTCGCGCACAGGTGCGGCGGACCGAGTTGACGACGACGTCGCGGTACGGCTTCCACGCGCCGAGCACCTCGTCGAGCCGATAGGCGGCGAACGCGCGCACGAAGGCCTCCATCGTGGCCGGCGACAGCCGGTCCGCGTAGATTTCGCGCGCCGTCTCGGCCATCCGGAAATGGGTCAGCGTGCCGTAGCAGTCGAAGGTGATGTACTTCGGTTCAAACTGGATCATGGTCGGGTCCTGTCGGTGTGAAGCCCCGGCAGGGCCGGGGATGGGCTGGGTTCAACGAAATTGAATCAGGGCAAAAAGTCGTTCGCGCATCGTTCGGCGCCGCTCAAAACGCAGAATCGCCGCGTGTTGCCTGGCGCATGCAGCACGATCTGCGGTGCGATCGGGCGTGGCGCCGCGGCGCCGGCCAATGAGCGCCGCGCCACCGCGGCGGGCGCGCCTGCCGGTGCGGCCCTTCGGCAGGCGGCAGCGCCGCCGTGCATGCATCGTAGAGGCATTCCCACAGCAGGAGTGGCCGGATTGGCCGGCCGCGCCGGCACGATCCGCGCGTTCGTGCGCGCCGATCATGCGGGTTTGCATCGATCGTGCGCGAGCGGCCGCCGCACCTCGAAAACAGGCGAATCGTCCTATCCGCGCCGCACCCGCGCTGGCAGAGTCGACCTGTCATTTCCACCCATCCGGAGTCCGGCGTGTCCGACCTCAATCCTTCCCGCACGCTTACCTATCGCCCGTTCACCGAAACGGACCTGCCCGCTGCGCATCGTCTGTCGGAAGCCGTCAAGTGGCCGCACCGCATCGACGACTGGCGCTTCGCGTTCCAGCTCGGCGGCGGCTTCGTCGCCGAGGATGAATCCGGCGTCGTCGGCACCGCGCTCGGCTGGCGCTTCGACGACGCGCATGCGTCCCTCGGCATGGTGATCGTGTCGCCCGAGCGCCAGGGCTGCGGCATCGGCCGCGAGCTGATGACCCGCGTGGTCGACAGCCTCGGTGAGCGGACCGTGTTTTTGCATGCGACGCCGTCCGGCGAACCGCTCTACGCGAAGTTCGGCTTCGCAGCGATCGGCACGGTCGATCAGCACCAGGGCGCCGCGTTCCAGCCGCCGCTGATCTCGCTGCCGCCCGGCGAGCGGCTGCGCCCGCTCGGCACCAACGACGGGCCGCGCCTCGCCGCGCTCGCATCGCGCGCGGCCGGCTACGAGCGCGGCGCGGTGATCGACGCGCTGCTCGACGTCGCGAACGGCATCGCGCTCGATCGCGACGGCGAGCTGCTCGGCTTCGCGCTGTTCCGCCGCTTCGGCCGCGGCCACGTGATCGGCCCGGTGGTCGCGCCCGATGCGCTGCGCGCTCAGGCGCTGATCAGCCACTGGCTCGCGCTGCACGAGGGCATGTTCGTGCGGCTGGACGTGCCGGGCGACAGCGGGCTGTCCGACTGGCTGCAGGGGCTCGGGCTGCCGCGCGTCGACACCGTCGTCGCGATGGCGCGCGGCACGCAGCCGGCCCGCGACCCGGCGCTGCGCCCGTTCGCGATCGTGAACCAGGCGCTCGGTTGAGGGGGCGCGCACGATGAGCTTTCTCTACAAGGCCGACCCGGTGCGGGGCGCGCAGTGGGCGGCGCGCTTCGCGCAACAGGCGCCCGATCTGCCGTTCCGGATCTGGCCGGACCTCGGCGACGCCGCAGCCGTCCGCTATCTCGCCGCATGGCAGCCGCCGGACGATCCGGTCGCGCTGCTGCCGAATCTCGAGGTCGTGTTCTCGGTCGGCGCCGGCATCGACCAGTTCGACCTGTCGCGCGTGCCTTCGCACATCCCCGTCGTGCGGATGATCGAGCCGGGCATCGTCGAAGGGATGGTCGAATACGTGACGCAGGCCGTGCTGACGATTCATCGCGACCTGTTCGACTATGCGGCGCAGCAGCGCGACCAGGTGTGGCGCGAGCATCCCGTGCGCGCGGCCGCATCGCGGCGCGTCGGCGTGCTCGGGCTCGGCACGCTCGGCCAGGCCGTGCTCGACACGCTGCGGCGCTTCGGTTTCCCGTGCGCCGGCTGGAGCCGCACGCCGCGCACGCTCGACGGCGTCGACTGCTACGCGGGCGATGCGGCGCTCGACGCGTTCCTCGCCCGCACCGACATCCTGATCTGCCTGCTGCCGCTCACCGACAGCACGCGCGGCCTGCTCGGCGCGCGCGTGTTCGACGCGCTGCCGGCCGGTGCATCGCTGGTGCAGGTCGGGCGCGGCCCGCAGCTGGATTCGGCGGCGCTGCTCGCGGCGCTCGCGAGCGTCCGCCTCGACAGCGCGATCCTCGACGTGACGGACCCCGAACCGCTGCCGCCCGGCCATCCGTTCTGGACGCACCCGCGCATTCGCATCACGCCGCACATCGCCAGCGCGACGCGGCCCGACACCGCGGTCGACGCGGTGCTCGCGAACCTCGCGCGCCATCGCGCGGGCCAGCCGATGATCGGCGTCGTCGACCGCACGCGCGGCTACTGACCTGCTGCGCGCCCCGGCCCGCCGGGCGCGCAGCAGAAAATGCCGAAGCGCCCCGTGCAAACGCCGCGCGCATACGTTTCGGGCCGCAAATTGAAGACGCATGCGGAATTCTCGCCCGTTAGCATGAACTCACCGCTGACACCTGACGAGAGTCCCGCCTTCCCATGAACCAAGCCGCGCTGATCGAAGCCGATCGTCAACACCTGATCCATCCCGTCGTCAATTACCGTGCGCACGAAGCGCGCGGCGTCACCGTGCTGGAATCCGCGGACGGCGTGTTCCTGCGCGACGCCGCCGGTCACACGCTGCTCGACGCGTTCTCGGGCCTGTGGTGCGTGAACGTCGGCTACGGCCGCGACAGCATCGTGAAGGCCGCCGCCGACCAGATGGCGAAGCTGCCCTACGCGACCGGTTATTTCCATTTCGGCTCGCAGCCGGCGATCGAGCTCGCCGAACGGCTCGCCGCGCTCGCGCCGCCGTCGCTGAACCGCGTGTACTTCACGCTCGGCGGCTCGGACGCGGTCGATTCCGCGGTGCGCTTCATCACGCACTATTTCAACGCGACCGGCCGCCCGTCGAAAAAGCAGATGATCGCGCTGGAGCGCGGCTATCACGGCTCGTCGTCGTTCGGCGCCGGCCTCACCGCGCTGCCGGCGTTCCACCGCCATTTCGACCTGCCGCGCGCGGACCAGCACCATATTCCGTCGCCCTACCCGTACCGCCATCCGCTCGGCGACGATCCGCAGGCGCTGATCGCCGCGTCGGTCGCCGCACTCGAAGCGAAGGTCGCCGAACTCGGCGCGGACAACGTCGCCGCGTTCTTCTGCGAGCCGGTACAAGGCTCGGGCGGCGTGATCGTGCCGCCGGCCGGCTGGCTGAAGGCGATGCGCGACGCGTGCCGGCGCCTCGGCATCCTGTTCGTCGCCGACGAGGTGATCACCGGCTTCGGCCGCACCGGCCCGCTGTTCGCCTGCGAGGCCGAACAGGTCGACCCCGACCTGATGACCGTCGCGAAGGGATTGACCGCCGGCTATGCGCCGATGGGCGCGGTGCTGATGTCCGACGAAATCTACGAAGGAATCGCTGGCGACCGCGCCGATGCGCCCGTGGTCGGCCACGGCCATACGTATTCCGCGCATCCGGTGAGCGCGGCGATCGGCCTCGAGGTGCTGAAGCTCTATCACGAAGGCGGGCTGCTCGCGAACGGCCAGGCGCTCGCGCCGCGCTTCGCCGCGGGGCTCGATGCGCTGCGCGCGCATCCGCTCGTCGGCGACGCCCGCTCGGTCGGCCTGCTCGGCGCGCTCGAACTGGTAGCCGACAAGGCGCACAAGACGCGCTTCGACGCTGCGCTGAACGTGCCGGACAAGATCGCGGCCGCCGCGTACGCGAACGGTGTGGTGTTCCGCGCGTTCGGCGATGGCGTGCTCGGCTTCGCGCCGGCGCTGAGTTTCACCGCGGGCGAGTTCGACCTGCTGTTCGAACGCGTGCGCAAGACGCTCGACGACGTGCTGGCCGATTCGGGCGTGCAGCGCGCGCTCGACGCCGCGCACGCGCAGCCGGCCTGACTGGCCAAGGGAAAGCCGGGCTTGTGGCCGCCATCGTTCGACTCTAAAGTAACCGGACATTCCATTTTTGCCTTCTCACGTGAACATGACGGACAGCAAGCTGGATCGCATCGACCTGCGCATCCTCTCCCAGTTGCAGAAGCGCGGCCGCATGACCAACGTCGAGCTGGCCGATGCGGTCGGGCTGTCGCCCAGTCCATGCCTGATCCGCGTGAAGCGGCTCGAGAAGGCCGGTTACATCGGCGGCTACGGCGCGCACATCCAGCTCGAGAAACTCGGCGACGTGCAGGTCGTGTTTACCGAGGTCACGCTGGCCGACCATCGGCGCGAGGATTTCGACCGCTTCGTCGCGGCGATCCGCAACGTCGACGAGATCGTCGAATGCCACCTCGCGAGCGGCGGCTACGACTACCTGCTGAAGTTCATCACGCGCAGCGTGAGCCATTACCAGACGATCGTCGAAGGGCTGCTCGAGCAGAACATCGGCATCGAGAAGTATTTCAGTTACGTGATCATCAAGTCGCCGTTCGTCAAACGGCACTACCCGCTCGAATCGCTGTTCGGCGAACGTCACTGACACCCGGTGTGCGTCATCCCGTCACGCGGCAGCCCGCTGCCCGCGCGGGGGGAGTCGCGCCTGCTCCGTCGTCGTTGTCGAACCGCTTCATTCAAGGACCTGTCATGCCGCTTACGCTGTCCCGAACCGAACTCGTTCGCACCGCCAACCTGATCGACGGCGCCTGGCGCGATGCGCTCGACGGCCGCCGCTTCGCCGTCACCGATCCCGCCACGCTCGAGACCGTTGCCCACGCACCCGACAGCGGCGCCGCCGACGCGCGCGCGGCGACCGACGCGGCGGCCCGCGCGCTGCCTGCGTGGCGCGCGACGCCCGCGCGCGAACGCGCCGCGATCCTGCGTGCCTGGCATGCGGCGATCGTCGCGCACACCGACGATCTCGCGAAGCTGATGTCGCGCGAACAGGGCAAGCCGCTTGCCGAAGCGCGCGGCGAAGTCGCGTACGGTGCATCGTACGTGCTGTGGTTCGCCGAGGAAGCGACGCGCACGTACGGCGACCTGATCCCGCAGCAGCAGCGCGGCAAGCGGTTGAGCGCGGTGAAGGAGCCGATCGGCGTCGTCGCGGCAATCACGCCGTGGAATTTCCCGCTCGCGATGATCGCGCGCAAGATCGCACCCGCGCTCGCGGCCGGCTGCACGGTGGTCGCGAAGCCGGCGGAGGACACGCCGCTGACCGCGCTCGCGCTCGCGTTGCTCGCGCAGGAAGCCGGCGTGCCGGCCGGTGTGCTGAACCTGATCACCGCGTCGCGCGAACGCGGCATCGACGCGGCGGCCGACTGGCTCGCCGACGGCCGCGTGCGCAAGATCACGTTCACCGGCTCGACGCCCGTCGGCAAGCTGCTCGCGCGCGAATCGGCGGCGACGTTGAAGAAGCTGTCGCTGGAGCTCGGCGGCAATGCGCCGTTCATCGTGTTCGACGACGCCGAGCTCGATGCCGCGGTCGACGGGCTGATGGCCGCCAAGTTCCGCAACGGCGGGCAGACCTGCGTATCGCCGAACCGCGTGTACGTGCAGGCCGGCGTCTACGACGCGTTCGCCGCGAAGCTCGCCGCACGCGTCGCCGCGTTGAAGGTCGCGCCGGCGACCGACCCGGCCGCGCAGATCGGCCCGATGATCAACGCGCGCGCGGTCGACAAGATCGCGCGCCACGTCGGCGATGCCGTCGAACGCGGCGCACGCGTGCTCGCGGGCGGCAAGCGCCTGACCGAGCTCGGCGCGAACTACTACGCGCCGACGGTGCTCGCCGACGCCACCGCCGACATGCAGCTCACTTGCGAGGAAACCTTCGGCCCGGTCGCCGCGCTGTTTCGCTTCGATACGGAGGACGAAGCGGTCGACGCCGCGAACGACACGCCGTTCGGGCTCGCCGCGTATTTCTACACGCAGGACGTGCGGCGCATCGCGCGCGTGTCGGCGCGGCTCGAAACGGGCATCGTCGGCATCAACGAAGGCGCGCTCGCGAGCGAGGCCGCGCCGTTCGGCGGCGTGAAGGAATCGGGCTATGGTCGCGAAGGTTCGCGCTATGGGCTCGACGATTATCTGTCGATCAAGTACCTGTGCCAGGGCGGGCTCGACTGAACGGATGAATCCGGGCCGTCCGCGAGGACGGCCGTCGCCGTGTCCGGTCAAGCTACGCGCATTGACATCGGAACCGATCGGTCCATATAATGAATCCAACTTCAGGCACCGCATCGTTTGCGAAACCGATCAATGGCAAATCCGGCTGGCGTGGGCCGTCCGCGCGAATTCGAACTGGGCGATGCCGCGCGCGACGCGATGGACGTTTTCTGGGATCGTGGCTATGAGGGCGCGTCCCTGCCCGACCTGATCGCCGGCACCGGCTTGTCGCGCGGCAGTCTCTACAAGGCATTCGGCGACAAGAAGGCGCTGCTGCTGGCGGCGCTCGACCTGTATATGGCCGACGGGCTCAAGGCGACCGCCGACATCCTGTCGCAACCCGGCCCCGTGAAGGACGCCATTCGCGACTCGCTGTTGCGCTATGCCCGGCTGTCCATTGGCGAGGCCGGCCGGCGCGGCTGTCTCGCGGTCGCGATGACCACCGAGCTGGCCGCGCGCGATGCCGATGTCGCGGAACGCACCGGGCGCATGTTCCGGCGCCTGCAGCAGCTCTATGCGGGCGCGATCGTCCGCGGCCAGGCGAGCGGCGAGATCCCCGAGCAGGACGAACAGGTGCTGGCGCGTTTGCTCGTCTGCCAGGTCGAGGGCATGCGCGTGCTGGGGAAAACCGGCGTCCCCGAGCACGACATGCTTGCGCTGGTCGACCGCACGATGCGCATCCTCGACTGATATTTTTTACCCAATTTGGAACCGATTGGTTCCGTATGGAGAGCCATCCATGTCACGGAATGACCCCGTATCACCCGACCCGCGTCGCTGGGCCATGTTTTCGGTCCTGCTCGTCGGCGCGTTCCTGCCGCCGCTGGATTTCTTCATCGTCAATGTCGCCCTGCCGTCGATTCGCGCGGAACTGGGCGCCTCGTCGTCGGCCGAGCAACTCGTCATTTCGTCGTATGCGGGCCTGTACGCGGTGACGCTGATCACCGGCGGACGATTGGGCGACCTGTTCGGCCGCGGGCGCGTGTTTTTCCTCGGCTTGATCGGCTTTGCGATCGCCTCGACGCTGTGCGGCCTCGCGAGTTCGCCGTGGACGCTCATCGTCGGCCGCGCGTTGCAGGGCGTGACGGCCGCGATCATGGCGCCGCAGGCGCTCGCGTCGATCCAGGCGATCTTTCCCGAATCGGAAAAGCCGCTCGCGCTCAGCCTGTACGGCGCGGTATTCGGCCTCGCCGCCGTGGTCGGGCAGGCGCTGGGCGGGATCCTGATCTCGCTGAATCTGTTGAACCTCGGCTGGCGCACGATCTTCCTCGTCAACCTGCCGCTGGCGATTCTGGTCGTCCTGTTCGGGATTCCGCTGCTGAAGGAAACGCGTGCACAGCATGCGCGCAAGCTCGACCTCGGCGGCACCGCGCTATCGATGCTGACACTGGGCGCGCTGATCGTGCCGCTGATCGAGGGGCGCGAAGCGAGCTGGCCGGCATGGGCATGGGTGTCGCTGCTCGCGGTGCCGGCCCTCGCGTGGGGCTTCTGGCGCTACGAGCGCCGGCTGGGCAGCCGCGGCGGCGCACCGCTGCTCGACCCGACCGCGCTCCGAGCCCCGGGGCTGGGCCGGGCGTTGCTGATCGCGCTGCTGCTGTACTCGATCGGCACGTTCTTCCTGCTGTTCTCCGTGTATCTGCAGAATGCATTGCACGTCGACGCGCTGAGCGCGGGCCTCGTGTTCCTGCCGTTCGGCGTGGGGTTCCTGCTCGGCCCGCTGTCGACGCCTGTCTGCTCGCGTGTCATCGGCGCTTACGTCAATCCGTTCGGCATGAGCCTGGAGATCGTCGGGCTCGTCGGCCTCGCGTGGTTGATCGACGTCACGCCGGTCGGGATGCCGCTCACTGCCGTGCCGCTCACCGTCGTTCTCTTCGTCATCGGTTTCGGACAAGGCCTCGCGCTGCCGACCCTGATGCGCATGGTGACGGGGCGCGTCGCACCGGCGCTGTCCGGCATGATCGCCGGCATCGTCAGCTCGACGCTGCAGGTCAGCACGTCGCTCAGCGTGGCGATCATCGGCGGAATTTTCTATACGGTGCTCGGCACGCGCCAGGACCCGGCGGCCATCGCGCATGCGTTCATCGTCGCACTCCTGTCGATCTCGTCGTTCCTCGCCATCGGCGCCGCGCTGGGCCTCTCGCTCGCTCGTGCACCCGCCGCGCCCCCCTCGCTGCCGGCCGCTGCCCGGCCGACCTTCGGCCCGGCGCGCAAACGGCCGTGATCGCCCGTCATCGCCAGTCGTCTCCCGTATCGACATTCGCCGCCGTAGCAGTCCGACCTGGAGGTCATTCATGTTTTTCGTCGTTTCCTATCGCCGAGCCGCGGGCACGCGGTTCGATTCCCGTTACTACGTCGAGCAGCACATTCCGCTGGTGGAAAAATCCTGGAAACCGTACGGACTCGAATACGTCGACGCTTTCTTCCCGGCACGTGAGGATAGCGAACTGATCGTCGTGGCGATGTGCCGCTTCAAGGACAGCACGACATTGGACGCCGCGCTCGCGTCCGCGGAGACGGCTCACGTCATGGCCGATATCGATGCGTTCACCGATATCGAACCCGATCGGCACATCGCGGATATGTTCTCGCGCATGTCGTAGCGGCGGTCACGCGGTAACGGCGATCGCGCGCCGCCACGCATCGGTTCCGGCGAGCGCCATCGGTCACTTGTCCGATGGCGCCGCGAGCGATCGGGTGTCAGGATAGGCAACGTCACGCGACTACCCGAACCGGGAGGATGACTGCAATGTCGGTACGTCAGCTGTTCATCGTCGAACTGGCGAGCGGCCTGCCCCGCGCGTTCGGCGTGCTCGCTATCCTGTCGGGACTATTTCGGATCGGCATCGCGGTGCGTCGCGGCAAGCACGCCGGCACGCCGTCGCGAACGATCCCGGATGGGGCGCGAACGGCGCTGGCCGGCGCGCTGCTTTCCTGCGAAGCCGTCGGCGCCGTCTACTTCGCGATCGCGACGTTGGGGTACGGCTGGGCCGACACCGACGCAACGGCCCCGGATCGCCGGAAACGGGTGAGCGACTGGCCGTCTTGAACGGCACGACCGCCATTTCCGACAAGCGGGACAAACCACTGCACGGACGGAGTGTCAAAGGCCGCGCAGGCCGGGCCGTCCTTCCGCGCACGAAGGCGAATCCGCAGCGCGGAGCGCGTCACAGCAACCCCAGCGCCGACGCCTTGAGGGTCGCCGCGGCACGCGTCGAACATTCGAGCTTGCGGAACGCCTTCTCGACATGGGTTCGCACCGTGCTCGGACTCATCGCGAGCGCCTGCGCGACTTGTTTGTTGCTCGCGCCGCGGGAGATCGCCCGCAGGACGTCGACTTCCCGTGCGGACAGGCGCGGGCCAGCGGGCGACGGGCGCGTGGCGGTGCGCCGAAGCAAGGGCGCGCCACCCGTCACGAGCGCGGCCACCGCTTCGCCGCACAGCCGGCCGCACGCCGCTTCTTCCTGCAACTGGCCAGCGGCCGCGGCATCGCTCAGCGCCGCGCGCCACGGACGCGCCGAGCGCAACGCGACCCACGCCAGCGACGCCGCCAGCACGCGCGCCTCCAGCGTCAACGCCGCCTCGCGCGCGCCGCGAAAATAACCCGAGCCGTCCAGCCGTTCATAGGCATACGACGCGAGCACCGCGGCTTCGCCGAGCGCGCCGGTCTGCCGGCCGGCGCGCTCGGTCCAGTACGGCACGAGCCGCACCTTTTCCCAGGCGCTGGCAGGCAGCCGCGTCGGCAGATTCCACACGTCGTTCGGCACCGCGGCCCGACCGATGCCATGAATCAGTCCGGCGCGGTACACGCGTTCGCGCGCCGCCTCGTCCGGCGAGAGACGGCCGTAACACGCGGCCGCCGTCGCGGCGACCGAACGCGAAAAACCCGTCATCCACGGCAGTTTCAGATCGATGACGTCCGCAATCAATTCCGCGGACGTCGCGCCCTGCATGTCCGGTGTGGCCAATGCGGCGTCCAGGTCGGCGGGCGCCATGTGCTCGAGCGCCGCCAGCCAGCGCGGCGCCTCACGCGCAGCCGTCTCGACGAGCATGGCCGGGTAGCGTGACCCCGCGCGTTGCCCGATCAGTTCGACGGCCCGTTCGATGCCGTACGTGCGGCTGAACACGTCGAGGTCGCCCGCGAGCGCGACGATCGACACGGCGGGCGGCACCTGTTCGTGCACGAGCCGGGCGGGCAGCCCGTTACCGTCCCAGGTTTCGAAGATATGCCGCAGCGCGGTTTCCGTCGCGCTGGACAGACCGAGTATTCGCGCCACCTCGCCCGAGACTTCGCAATGGATCTGTGCGAGCGGGATCAGCGCGACGCCCGCCCCGCCGATCGCTTCGGCGATGCCGGGCCGGCCCTCGAGCATCGCGGCGCGGATCGCGACGTCGTCGCCGAATACCTGCGCGAAACCCGCCGCGTTCGCCGTGCAGCCCGACCAGCGCAACAGCGCCACTTCGCGCGCCGTGTCGCACACCGATGCGTCGAATCGTGCCGCATGGGCGAGCTGCGCCGCCAGCCAGCCGGTGCGCGGCGAATGGTCGGTCGGCTGGCCCATGCTGAGGTCGCCGATGAAGGCCAGCGCGCGTACGGCGTCGAATATGCGCAGCGGGGCGTGACGGGCTTGGGCGTCGGACATCGGGCGGGGCCGGGACGTTTGCAAGGATGGGAAAACGATCATACGCGACGGCGTCGCGGCGTGCATGAGCATGAGCATCGGGGCTCGGGGTTCGCCGCGGCCGGCCCGGCGCGAAGTCCCCCCGCCTCGGTGCAGGCAACCGGAGGACGTCGCCATCGGACATCTGACCGATAGCGGCAAGGCCGGGCGATTGCGATACTCGGCGCACTGGAGATCCGGGCGGCACCGCATCCGCATGGCGGAAGCCCTGCATGCCGGCCGGAACGACGATTCAATGTACGAAGGAGTGCAAATGGCTGACCGCTACCCCGAATTTCGTCCCCCTGCCGACGAACAATGGCTGAAACGGTACTACTTTTCCCGGGCGATATTCTCGCTGATCTGGGTCGCGCTGGCGTTTGCCGTCGGCCGGCAGAGCGCGGCCGGCGCGGCGGTCCTGCTGGTCGTTTATCCGGCCTGGGATGCGCTCGCCAATTTCGTCGACCTGTCCCGTAGCGGCGGGATGGCGGCAAACCGCACGCAGGCAGTCAACGTCGCGATCAGCGCCGTCACGACGCTGGCGGTATTTCCGGCGCTGAATGCGGGCATGCATGCGGTGCTCACGGTGTTCGGCGTCTGGGCGATTCTCTCCGGCGTGCTGCAGCTCGGCACCGCCGTGCGACGCTGGAAGCTTGCCGGCGCACAGTGGGTGATGATCCTGAGCGGTGCGCAATCGGCACTGGCCGGCCTGTTCTTCATCGTCCAAAGCCATGCGCCGATGCCGCCCGCGATCGTCAAGATCGCGGGCTACGCGGGAGTCGGTGCGCTTTATTTCCTGATATCCGCGATTTGGTTGCAGGTGCGAGGGATGCGACGCAGCGTGTCGTGAGCGCCCGGATGCGATGCCGTAGCCAGCGGTGTCGTGCCGGCCACTCTCCGCGTGGCGCATCCGTTGTACCGGCCTCGCACCGCGACCTGGCGTCGTGCGAATGCCCTACCGCCCCACCGGCGGCTGCAGGATGTCGCGCGGAATCGCCGCGATCAGCACGCAACTGACCAGCAGGCACGCGCCCAGTGCGTAGGTCCCGTTGTTGATGTTGCCGGTCATTTGCTTGGCGACGCCGGTGATCATCGAGCCCGTGAAGCCGGACAGGTTACCCACCGAGTTGATCAGCGCAATGCCGGCGGCCGCGGCCGTGCCGGACAGGATTTGCCCCGGAAAGGTCCAGTAGATCGGCATCAGCGCGAGGATGCCGCACGTGGCGATGGTCAGGAATACGATCGACAGCGCCACGTTGTGGGCGAACGCCGCGCTCAGGATCAGGAAGACGCCGCCGATCAGCGCGGGAATCGCCGCATGCAGGCGGCGCTCGCCGGTCCTGCGCGAGTGCGAGGCGTTCCACACCATCGCGAAGATGGCGGTCAGGTACGGAATGGCCGTCAGCACACCGATATGCAGCGGGCTCTGCACGCCCGACGCGCGGATGATCGACGGCAGCCAGAACGCCAGCCCGTAGAAGCCGGTATTGAAGGTCAGCAGGATGAAGGTGAGCAGCCAGACGCGCGGGCTGCGCAGCGCGGCGCCGATGCTGTGCGACTTGTGCGCGGCCTCGGCTTCGAGGTTGCGCGACAGCACCGCCTTTTCGTCGGCGGACAGCCACTTCGCCGACTGCGGGCCGTCGCCCAGGCACGCCAGCACGATGAACGCCACGACGATCGACGGCAGCCCTTCGAGCAGCAGCATCCATTGCCAGCCGCTCATGCCCGACAAGCCGTGCGTCTGCTCCATCAGCCAGCCGGACAGCACGCTGCCCAGCGTCAGGCTCAGCGGGATCGCGACCAGGAAGCCCGACATCGCCACGCTCTGGCGCCGCGCCGGGAACCAGTAGTTCATGTACAGGATGACGCCCGGGAAAAATCCCGCTTCGCACAGCCCCAGCAGAAAGCGCAGCGTGTAGAACATCGTGGTCGTCTGCACGTGGAAGAACTGCGCGAGCGGCACGATGAACGCCATCGACGACGACACGATGCCCCACGTGATCATGATCCGTGCGATCCAGAAGCGCGCGCCGTAGCGGTGCAGCAACAGGTTGCTGGGCATCTCGAACAGGAAATAGCCCCAGAAGAAGATGCTGGCGCCGAGCGCATAGACGCCGTCGCTCAGGCTCAGGTCGTCGAGCATCTGCAGCTTGGCGAAGCCCACGTTGACGCGGTCCAGGTAGGCCACGACGTAGCAGAGCAGCAGCAACGGCAGGATGCGCCGCATGACCTTGCGATAAAGGGCGTCTTCGGACGAGTCGGCCGCGGCCGGTGCGGCAGCGGCCTGCGTGAGGGATGGCATCGGTCTGTCTCCTGTTTATGTCGATCTTCTTCGTACCGGCGAGTGCGTTTGACGCATCGATGTTACCGATAACATCCGGTGGCAAAAAAAAGCCGGCGAGGCGACGGGAGCGATCAGCACGTTGATACCGGTAACAAAATCGAAGGTAGCACGTCGCGACAGGCACGTACAAGTGTCGCCGGACGCGTGGTTTCCCTAGTACGGCCCTCACCGCGACGGGCACGCCGCGACCGTGCCTGGACGATATGCCGCACCGGTATGATGTAGCCTTTCCGGCTCTCTCCCGATCGCGATTCCGATGCCCAGCCCCACCGCCGTCCGGCCCGCCGGGCCGCCCCGCATGTCCGACGTAGCGCGCCTTGCCGGCGTATCGAAGATGACGGTATCGCGCGTGCTCGCGGGCCACAGCGTGGCCGCCGAGACGCGTGCACGGGTCTGCGAGGCCATCGACCGGCTCGGCTACGTGGCGGATGCCGCCGCGGGCGCGCTGTCGTCGGGGCGCTCGGAATTCGTCGCGGTACTGGTGCCGTCGCTGTCGAGCTCCAACTTCTCGGACACCGTGCGCGGCCTGACCGATGCGCTCGAACCGCACGGCCTGCAACTGCTGCTCGGCGACACCGACTACGACCTCGAACGTGAAGAACGGCTGGTCCGTTCGATGCTGCGGCACCAGCCGCGTTGCATCGCGCTGACGGGGTCGCAGCACACCGACGCGACGCGCAAGGTATTGGAGCGCTCCGCGATTCCCGTGGTCGAGATGTGGGACCTGCCCACGCACCCGATCGACACCGCCGTGGGCTTCTCGAACGTGCGGGCCGCCCGTGCGATGGTGCGTCATCTGGCCGAGCGCGGTTACCGGCGCATCGGCTTTCTCGTCGGCGCGAGCGAACTGGATCGCCGCGGCTTGGACCGGCTCAAGGGCTACCAGGCGGAGATCAAGGCGCTCGGGCTGGGCAAACCGCGCGTCGTGCGGCTCGGCGAATCGCCGATCACGATGAGCCACGGCGGGCCGGCGATGGCGGCGCTGCTGGAGCGCTGGCCGGACACCGACGCGGTGATGTGCGTGAGCGACATGTCGGCGTTCGGCGCGATCATGGAATGTCACCGGCGCGGGCTGTCAGTGCCTGCCGACATCGCAGTGGCGGGCTTCGGGAACTTCGAAGTGGCGACCTGCTGCCACCCGACCATCACGACCGTGTCGGTCGACGCGTACGGCATCGGGCTGCGCACGGGCGAGGCGTTGCTGGCGGTGCTGCAAGCCCGTGACGGCGGCGAGCCGACCGAGTCGAAAAGCATCCGGATCGACTACACGATCATCGCGCGGGAAAGCGCCTGACGGGCCGACGGCCGGGCGTGCGCCGACGCGCGACATGCGCGGCCTCCCATCGGCCCCCTGGCCTGCATCTGCGCCACGCGCACACGAAATCCCTTCCGCTACGCAAAAAACCCGTGCTAACATCCCATCGATGTTACCGGTACCATCCGGCATGCAAAATCAAGAAGGCCCTTCGGAGACAGCCTGCCATGTCACACACCCCTCGCCGTCTGCGCAGCCAGGAATGGTTCGACGATCCCGCGCACGCAGACATGACCGCGCTCTATGTCGAGCGCTTCATGAACTACGGGTTGACGCGCGAGGAACTGCAATCGGGCCGCCCCGTCATCGGCATCGCGCAGACGGGCAGCGACCTGGCGCCATGCAACCGCCACCACATCGAGCTGGCCGAACGCACGAAGGCCGGCATCCGCGATGCGGGCGGCATTCCGATGGAGTTCCCCGTGCATCCGCTGGCCGAGCAAAGCCGCCGGCCCACCGCCGCACTCGACCGTAATCTCGCGTACCTCGGGCTGGTGGAAGTGCTGCACGGCTTTCCGCTGGACGGCGTGGTACTGACGACCGGCTGCGACAAGACCACGCCGGCCTGCCTGATGGCCGCGGCGACCGTCGACCTGCCCGCGATCGTGCTGTCGGGCGGCCCGATGCTCGACGGCTGGCATGAGGGCAAGCGGGTCGGCTCGGGCACGGTGATCTGGCATGCACGCAACCTGCTGGCCGCCGGCGAGATCGACTACGAAGGCTTCATGCAGCTGACCACGGCTTCATCGCCGTCGATCGGCCACTGCAACACGATGGGCACCGCGCTGTCGATGAACAGCCTGGCCGAGGCGCTGGGCATGTCGTTGCCGGGCTGCGCGAGCATTCCCGCCGCGTACCGCGAGCGCGGCCAGATGGCTTACGCGACCGGCAAGCGCGCGGTCGAGCTCGTTCGCGAAGACCTGCGCCCGTCGACGATCATGACGCGCGCGGCGTTCGAGAATGCGATCGTCGTGGCCTCCGCGCTCGGCGCATCGACCAACTGCCCGCCGCACCTGATCGCGATTGCGCGCCACATGGGCGTCGAGCTGAGCCTGGACGACTGGCAGCGTTTCGGTGAAGCCGTGCCGCTGCTCGTCAACTGCATGCCGGCCGGCGAATACCTCGGCGAAAGCTTCCACCGCGCCGGCGGCGTGCCCGCCGTGCTGCGCCAGCTCGATGCGGCGGGGCTGTTGCGACGCGACTGCCTGACCGTGTCGGGCCGCGCGATCGGCGAGATCGCCGACACCGCGCAGGACGCCGACCGCGACGTGATCCGTACGCCCGACGCGCCGCTCAAGCATGGCGCCGGCTTCATGGTGCTGTCGGGCAACTTCTTCGACAGCGCGATCATGAAGATGTCGGTGGTGGGCGACGCGTTCCGCCGGACCTACCTTTCCGAGCCGGGCGCGGAGAACACGTTCGAGGCCCGCGCGATCGTGTTCGACGGCCCCGAGGACTACCACGCCCGCATCAACGATCCCGCGCTGAACATCGACGAGCGCTGCATCCTCGTGATCCGCGGCTGCGGCACGGTCGGCTACCCGGGCAGTTCCGAAGTCGTGAACATGGCGCCGCCCGCCGAGCTGGTGAAGCGCGGCGTGACGTCGCTGCCGTGCCTGGGCGACGGCCGCCAGAGCGGCACGTCGGCCAGCCCGTCGATCCTCAACGTGTCGCCGGAAGCGGCAGTGGGGGGCGGCCTCGCGCTGCTGCGCACGAACGACCGCGTGCGCGTGGACCTGAACCGCCGCAGCGTCGACGTGCTCGTCGACGAGGACGAACTCGCGCGCCGCCGCGAGACCGCAAGCTTCACCGTGCCGCAGGCGCAAACGCCGTGGCAGGAACTCTATCGCCGCTTCGTCGGCCAGCTGTCCACCGGCGGCTGCCTCGAACCGGCCACGTTGTACCTGAAGGTAATCGAGCAGCGCGGCAACCCGCGCCATTCGCATTGACCCCACCGCCTCCGACTCTTGCCGAGCTGACCATGCGTACTCCTTCCGTTTCCGATTGCCTGCCGCACGACCTCGACCACGCGCTGCTGATCGGCCGCGTCTGGCGGCACGACGGCGCCCACGCGGGCCCGAGCGTCGTCGCCGTGCGCGGCGGCGAAGTGTTCGACATCACGCGCACCGTGCCGACCACCGCGGACCTGTTCGACCGGCCCGACGCAGTCGCGCTCGCGCGCACCGCTTCCGGCGAATCGCTCGGCCGCGTCGAGCCGCTGCTGCAGGCGGCGCTCGACGGCACGCCGGGTGCCACGCACTTGCTCGCGCCGTGCGACGTGCAGGCCGTCAAGGCGTGCGGCGTGACCTTTGCGGTCAGCCTGATCGAGCGCGTGATCGAGGAACAGGCCGGCGGCGATCCGGCCAAAGCACGGGAGGTACGCGACACCATCGCCGCGACCATCGGCACCGACCTGTCGAAGATCGTGCCCGGCTCGGAAGCCGCGCTGCGCCTGAAGGCGGAACTCGAGCGCCGCGGCGCGTGGTCGCAATACATGGAAGTCGGCATCGGCCCGGATGCCGAGGTGTTCTCCAAGGCGCAGCCGATGTCCGCGGTCGGTTTCGGCGCGGACGTCGGGCTGTTGCCCGTGTCGGTGTGGAACAACCCGGAACCGGAGATCGTGCTGGCGGTCGCCGGCGACGGCAGGCCGGTGGGCGCGACGCTCGGCAACGACGTGAACCTGCGCGACATCGAAGGCCGCTCGGCGCTGCTGCTCGGCAAATGCAAGGACAACAACGGCTCGTGCGCGATCGGCCCGTTCGTGAGGCTGTTCGATGACGGCTTCACGCTCGACAGCGTGCGGGCATGCAGCGTGTCGCTGCGCGTCGAAGGCGCGGACGACGGCTTCGTGCTCGACGGCATCAGCCACATGCGCGAGATCAGCCGCGACCCGGCCGACCTCGTCGCGCAGACCTGCGGCGCGCATCACCAGTATCCGGACGGCTTCATGCTGTTCCTCGGCACGATGTTCTCGCCGATCCAGGATCGCGACGCGCCCGGCGGCGGATTCACGCATCACCTGGGCGACCGCGTGACGATCTCCACGCCCGCGCTCGGCGCGCTCGTCAACACCGTGCGGCTTTGCACGGAGATCGCGCCGTGGACCTTCGGCGTGCGTGCGCTGTATGCGAATCTGGCTGCACGCGGGCTGCTGGCCTGACCGGAACGACGGCGATACGGCCTCCCCACCCGCGATCGATTGCAGTCAGCTGCGGCGTGGGCGGCGCACCCGCGGATCGGCGCAGGATAGAGGCGCGATCCGGCCCGCCGTCGGCGGGCATGCAGCCGGCCGGCTTCGCGGCCGCGTGCTGCTCCGCCGGCCTCTCGCAGGAAACCGGGGCCTGCCCGCCCCGTCAAGCCGCCCGTCACGCCGGCACCGCACGCTCCGCCAGCTTGAACTCCCCGACCGTCTGCGCGAGCCGCGCCGCCTGCTCGCGCAGCGACGTCGCGGCCGCCGCCGATTGCTCGACGAGCGCCGCGTTCTGCTGCGTCGTATCGTCGAGCTGCGACACCGCCTGATTCACCTGCTCGAGCCCCGTGCTCTGCTCCTTCGCGGCGACGCTGATTTCGGCGATCACGCTGGTGATGTTGCGCACGCCGTCGACGATTTCGTCCATCGTCGCCCCGGCCGTCTGGACCAGCCCGGAGCCGCCCTCGATCTTCTCGACCGACGAATGGATCAGCTGCTTGATTTCCCGCGCGGCCTGCGCGCTGCGCTGCGCGAGCGCACGCACCTCCCCGGCGACGACCGCGAAGCCGCGGCCGTGCTCGTTCGCGCGGGCCGCCTCGACGGCGGCGTTCAACGCGAGAATGTTGGTCTGGAACGCGATGCCGTCGATCACGCCGACGATGTTGGCGATCTCTGCCGACGCCTGCGTGATGTCGCTCATCGTCGACACGACTTCGCGCACGACCGTGCCGCCCCGCAGCGCGACATCCGACGCCGATTCCGCCAGACGGTTCACCTGGCTCGCCGCATCGGCCGAATTGCGGGCCGTGCCGGCGATCTCCTCGAGCGCGGCGGCCGTTTCCTGGAGGCTCGACGCCGCGTGTTCGGTGCGGGCCGACAGATCCTGATTGCCCTGGGCGATCTCGGCGCTCGCGAGGTTGACGGACGTGCTGAACGCGCGGATCTGCAGCAGGATCGCGCTGATCTTCTCGGCGAATGCGTTGAACGCCCGCGCGATCTGCGCGGCTTCGTCCGTGCCGTCGGCAGGCAGGCGCTTCGTCAGGTCGCCGCTGCCGCTCGATACGTCCGTGAGCGCATCGCGCACCATCAGGATGCGCTTGAAGGCCGCGTTCGTCATCGCGCCGACGAGCGCGGCCGCGATGATGGCGACGATCACGATCGCCAGCAGCGTCGTCGTCGCGACCGCGCGCATGCCGGCCGTCACGTCGCCCTTGTCGAGCGCGAGTACCAGCGACCAGTCGGTGCCGACGATCGGTTGCGCGCGCATCAATTTGGCGGCGCCGTCGATGTCGACTGCGACGGGTGCGGATGCCGTCTGCAGCGCGCCGAGGTGGTCGGCATCGAGTTCCGGCGAGAGACCGGTGGCCGGCTTCATGATCAGGTCGGTCTTGGCCGACGCGATCACGCGGCCGCCCTTGTCCACCAGGAATGCAAAGCTCGCCGGGGTCGGGTGAACGGAAGTCACGATCGAGCTCACGTTCTCCATGAACAGGCTGGCTGCCAGCACGCCCTTCACCGCGCCGTCGCGCACCACGGGCACCGCGAACGCCACGGCCGGCCTGCCGCTCGTCGCATCGCGATAGAGCGCCGTCACGACCAGACGGCCCGCGCCGACGGCCTGCTTGTACCAGGGCCGCGCGGTCGGATCGTAGCCGGGCGCGAGCGGCACGTTGGAAAACGCCGTCTTGTCCGGCAGGCCGAGCGTCAGCACCTCGAAGCCGCCCGACTTGCCGAGCAGCTTCAATGCCGGCACCGGGTCGCCCTCGCCGATCGCGATCGTGTCCGCGAGCGCCTGGGTTTCGCGCGCGCGGCTGGCCACCCATTCGTCGATCGCGAGCGCATGCCCGGCGAGGATCGACTTGTGATTCTGGTCGATGGCCTCGTCGTTGTGGGTCTTGACGACGTAATAGACCAGCCCCCCGGTTACGGCCAGCGCCGTCACTACGATGGCGACACACGTCGCCAGTATCCGTGCGCGAATTGATGACAGCATGATGACTTCGGTCTCCGTTACCGCGTGATTGAACTGGATCGGTGAACAGGCTGATCCTGATCCATTTAACGGCACCGGGGGCGGGAAGTTGAGCGACGCCGGAAGGACGGCGACCGAAACGGGCACGCAGAGGGCGACACGGCACGCTATCGCGAGGAGCGCACGGGCCTGGGGCGTCGTGCGGAAAACGGCGCCGTTCGCCCGTTCGTCGTGACAAATGCGGATCGCGGCCGGATTTTTTTGACGACATGCAACACGCAAACGATTGCCCCGGGGAGCGATCCTAAATTGTTCATTCACCGTTCCGATAATGAGGAAAGCTATTTGATATCAACCACTGGACTTTTCCCATGAATGATCGACGGTTAACGGTTCGTACGAAGCTGCTGATGGCTTTCGCACTGCTTACGTGCATGGTCGTGCTCGTCTCCCTCCTCGGCATCGTCTCGCTCGGCAACGCGAACGCGGCATTCGACGACTATGTCAACGGCACCAACGCCCGTGCGACCCTGGCGGACAAGATCCGCTTCGCGGTCGACCGGCGCGCGATCGCCGCCCGCAACCAGGTGCTCGCGGCCAGCCCGCGCGACGCGGACCTCGAGAAGGAGGCCGCACTGCAGGCCGACCGCGAAGTCGGCGCGCTGATGGGCGAACTGACGAATGCGGTCCGCGAGGGAAGCGGCGCGTCCGACAAGTCTCGCGAACTGGTTCGGCAAATCGGGGCGGTCGAGGCGCAGTACGGCCCGGTGGCGCGCGCCATCGTCGACGCAGCGGCGAACAACCGGCGCGACCAGGCGATCACGATGATCAACGAACAGTGCCGACCGCTGCTGGCCCAGCTCGTCGCGGCCACCGACGCGTATGCGACGTACACGCGGTTGCGGGCCGGCCAACTGGTGAAGGAATCGGACGATCGCTATACCTCGCGACGGCTCATGCTGATCGCGATCTGCATCGCCGCCGCCGCGGCCGCCGCGATCTCGGGCCTCTTCATCACCCGCGGCCTGCTGCGCGCACTGGGCACGGAGCCCGCCGCGCTCAGCGAGATCGCCGGCCATATCGCCGCCGGCAACCTCGCCGCCGAATCCACGACCGGCGCCGCGCCGACCGGCAGCGTGCTGGCTTCCATGCGGGACATGCAGGCGAACCTGATTCGCCTGATCTCGGAAGTCCGTACCGCATCGGGCAACGTCGCGACCGGGGCCGGCGAAATCGCGTCCGGCAACCAGGATCTCTCCTCCCGCACGGAACAGCAGGCGGCCTCGTTGCAGGAGACCGCGTCGAGCATGGAGCAGTTGACGTCCACCGTGCGCCTGAACGCCGACAACGCGCAGCAGGCGAGCGGCCTGGCCAACAATGCATCGGAGGTCGCCCAGCGCGGCAGCACGGCGGTCGGCCTGATGGTCGACACGATGACGGACATCAGCGCGAGCTCCGCCAAGATCGCCGAGATCACCGGCATCATCGAAGGAATCGCATTCCAGACCAACATTCTCGCGCTCAACGCAGCTGTCGAGGCCGCCCGCGCCGGCGAACAGGGCCGCGGCTTCGCGGTGGTGGCAAGCGAAGTCAGGAGTCTGGCGCAGCGTTCGTCGAGCGCCGCGAAGGAAATTCGCGAACTGATCTCGCAATCGGTCCAGAAAATCCAGGATGGCTCGCATATCGCGAACAACGCGGGCGATACGATGAGCCAGGTCACGCATGCGATCTCGCGCGTGACCGACATCATGGGCGAGATCGCCGCGGCGTCGAGCGAGCAGAGCCGCGGCATCGAGCAGGTCAATCTGGCCATCACGCAAATGGACGAAGTCACGCAGCAGAATGCGGCACTCGTCGAGCAGGCCGCCGCCGCATCGAAGTCGCTCGAGGAACAGGGAAACCGGCTTGCCGAGGCCGTCTCGCTGTTCCGGCTGGACACGCGCACGGCCGGCGCGTAGGCCGGCGCCCGCCGCCCTGTATCGATGACGGACGCCATGGATTCCGGCGTCCGTCATGTTAAGCATCGGAAATTAACCAGATAGTGGGAATTTTCGCCGGCCGCGTACGACGCGAAACAATTCCGTAACGACCGCGTAACGATCGCTCACCACAATCCTCCATCTTCTACCATCAGGATGGAGTCTTGCATGTTTGCGTCACGAAGCCGTTTCCCGCTGCACGTCGCGGCATTGTCGAGTGCGATCGTACTGGCTGCCTGCGGCGGCGGCGACGACGTCACGTCGACCGGCACGATCGCCGCGGCCGTTCCCGCGCCGCCCGCCGACCCCGGCTTCGTCGACAGCGCGCCGATCCCGAGCGCACCCGCTTTCGTCGACAACGTCGCGACCAACCAGCGCGGCGATGCGCGCTATGCGACGCTGTCGACCAACGCCGCGGTGCGCGTGTTGAGCCGTTTCCTCGATCTGTGGCAGCCGGCGACGATGCTGGTCGACGCGGGCGTGAGCGCGCCGGCGAACGGCGCGTTCCCGGCCATCTCGCCGTCGACGTGCTCCGGACTGCCGAACAGCGGCGTGCCGTGCGGCACGATCCTGAACGATGCGGTGCTGTCGGCCAACGTGCAGTACGTGATCAACGCGACGACCGCGCGTACGCCGCAACAGGCCGATGCCGCGTACTACGACGACCGGCGCGGCAAGGGATACAGCGTGACCGACGGCATGGGCCCGCTCACCGCCGCGTGGCGCACCGCGGCCCAGCAGACGACCAGCATCACCAGCGTGCCCGCCGATGCGACGACCGTGCTGTACAACGATTCCGGCAACAACGTCGGCGTCGGCAGCAGCAGCGGCAACGCCAGCTTCGGCAAGGTCGTCGACCTGCTCAACGAAATGGGCAACAACGCGTCGACCGAGCCGTCGAAGCGCTTCTTCAAATACGCGCGCCCGTACCGCTGGAGCACGAGTGTGGTCGTCGCGCCGACGCTCGTGCCGGCCGAAAGCACGACGCCCGCGACCGACGGCGGCTTCGTCAGCGGCCACACGGCCGAGGCTGTGCGCGATGCGACGACGATGGCGTGGCTCGTGCCGGAACGCTTCCAGGAAATGCTCAGCCGCGGCCTCGAACTGGGCGAGAACCGGATTCTCGCCGGCATGCATTCGCCGCTCGACGTGATCGGCGGGCGCATGCTCGCGCTGGCCCTCAGCGCAGCGAACCTGACCGCGTACGCCAGCGACGCGCAGGCCGCCTACACGCAAGCGCATCAGACGCTGCAGCAACTGACCGGAACGAGCGCCACGACCTTCTCCGCATTCGCGCACTCGGGCACGACGGCCACCGACCGGTTCGCCGACTACACGGCGAACAAGACCGCGTTCCTGCGCCGCATGACCTTCGGCTTCGGCGCGATCGAATCGACGAACGCACCGCCGGTCGTGCCTAAGGGCGCGGAGATCCTGCTGCAGACGCGCTTCCCGTACCTGAGCGCCGACCAGCGGCGCGTCGTGCTGAAGACGACCGAGCTGCCGTCCGGCTATCCGGTCATGGACGACGCGGAAGGCTGGGGGCGCCTGAACCTGTTCGCGGCGGCCGACGGCTACGGCGCGTTCAACGGCAACGTGATCGTGTCGATGGATGCGTCGCAGGGCGGGCTCAATGCCGCCGACCTGTGGCGCAACGACGTCGCGGGCGCCGGCAAGCTGACGCTGCAAGGCAGCGGCACGCTGACGCTGGCAGGCAACAACGCCTACACGGGCGGCACGCAGGTGAGCGGCGGCACGCTGGCGGCCGCGTCCGCGACGGCGTTCGGCAAAGGCGACGTGTACGTCGGCCCGGGCGGCAGCGTGCGAATCGCGGCCGCCGCGCCGGTGACGATCGCGACCCGCTACACGCAGCTCGACAACACGACGCTCGAACTCGACATCGACGGCAACGGCGGCGGGCGGCTGCGCGTGGGCGGGCCGCTCACCGTCGCGGGCGGCACGCTGCACGTGAAGTTCGTGAACGGCTACGCGCCGAAGGCCGGCGATACCATCGCGCTGATCGACGGCGCGGCGGCGGCCGCGAAGTTCACGACGGTGACGGTCGACGGGTTCAAGGCCACGCCGGTGTACACCGCGACGGGCGTGTCGATCACGTTGTCGGCGGCATAACCGGCGCGGACGATCGATCCTGCAACGGTGCCGCCCCCGGGCGGCTTCGGCTTCGGCTACGCGAAGCGACCGGAGGCTGCCATGCCGGCGCCGTCCGGGCCAGATCGCGTACCGAAGCGCCGTTGCAACTCGATGATCGTCGGCAGGTTGAAATCGTGGACGTCCGGCGTGGCGCCGCCCTGCCGCCGGCTCACCTCGACACAGAGTTCCAGCGCACGCGCGCGCGTCTCGGCGAGCAAGCGCAGCGCCTCGCCGAGCAAGCCCTTCTCCAGTTCCGACAGCGAGCCGTCGTGACCGGTTTCGCCGATCGCCGGCTCGCTCATGCTGGTTTCCATCGCGGCTCCTCCTTCGCTGTCCGATTGCGCACGCGGTCGCACGCCGCCTTTCGCGTCACATGACCGCGCCGCGCAGCCACGGCACGAACTCGCGTTCGCCGATGCCGTTGTCCTCGCTGCGGGATCTGCGTCCGGAGGCGACGTCGAGCATCAGCCGGAACAGCCGCTCGCCCGCTTCGCCGACCGAGAGCGAACCGGCGACGATCCCGCCGCTGTCGAAATCCATGTCCGACTGCATCCGCTCGAACAAGCCGGTCGTCGTCGCGATCTTGATCGTCGGTACCGGCTTCGAGCCGAACACCGAACCGCGGCCCGTCGTGAAGCACACGAGATTCGCGCCGCCGGCGATCTGCCCGGTGGCCGACACCGGGTCGTAACCGGGCGTATCCATGAACACGAGCCCGGCTTGCCGCACCGGCTCCGCATAGTCGTAGACCGCGCGCAGCGGCGAGCGGCCGCCCTTCGACACCGCGCCGAGCGATTTCTCGAGAATCGTCGTGATGCCGCCGGCGAGGTTGCCGGGCGACGGGTTGTTGTTCATTTCGCCGCCGTTGTCGGCGACGTAGCGCTCCCACCACTGCAACCTGCCGAGCAAGCGCTCGGCCACGTCGCGCGAAGCTGCCCGCGCGATCAGCAAATGCTCCGCGCCGTAGATCTCGGGCGTCTCGGACAGAATCGCGGTGCCGCCGTTGCGGACCAGCAGATCGACTGCCGCGCCGAGCGCCGGATTCGCGGTGATGCCCGAGTAGCCGTCGGACCCACCACACTGCAGGCCGACCGTCAGCCGCGAGGCCGGCACGGCGCTGCGACGCGCGCCTTCGGCCCGCTCCAGCAACTCGCGCACGATCGACACGCCTTTGGCCACGGTGTCGCGCACCCCGCCCTCGTCCTGGATGACCAGCGTGCGCACGGTGCCCGGCGATGCCGCATCGAGCCGTTGCGCGAGCGCGCCGACCTGGTTGACCTCGCACCCGAGGCCGACGAGCAGCACGCCGGCGAAATTCGGGTTGCGCGCATAGCCGACGAGCGTGCGCCGCAGCAGTTCGATGCCGTCGCCGGTCGCCGACATGCCGCAGCCGCTCTGATGGGTGATCGCGACGACGCCGTCGACGTGACCGAACGCATCGAGCGCGCCGTGCCGGTATGCATCGGCGATCGCATGACACACGCTCGCCGAACAGTTGACGCTCGCGATCACGCCAACGTAGTTGCGGGTCCCCACGCTGCCGTCGGGCCGCACGAATCCGTCGAAGGTATCGCGGCGATCCGCGGCAACGTCGTGCGTGCCGCCGACCGACCCGTCATCGTGCGCATGCCGCTCGGGCATCCCGACGTTGTGCACGTGAACATGCTCGCCCGCGGCGATGTCGCGCAGCGCGACACCGATCGGCTGCCCGCATTTGACGATCGTGTCGCCGCGCGCGATCGGCGCGGTGGCGATCTTGTGGCCGGCCGGTATCGCGGCCGCCGGCCGCAGCGGTGCGCCGTGTACGTCGACCGGCACCTCCGGCGCGAGCGCGTCGAGTGCGACGGCGACGTTGTCGTTGCGGTGAAGAATCACGATGGTCGGTTGCTTCACGATGCATCTCTCCCTGTCATTGCGATGGCCGCCGGCTCATAGCGGGCGACGAGTTGCCGTAACCGTGGCTGTTCAGTCTGCACCGCCAGCGAATCCGCGAGCGCGAGCAGCGGCTCGATCCGCCGCGCCACCTTCTCCCGATGGTTGATTGCGATATCGGCGATGCGATGCGCAAGAAACGGATTGAGAAAGCGCTCGCGCACGCTGTCGACGTAGCGTTCCGCCGTGTCGCGCAAGCCCAGCGCGACGAAAACCGGCGCGACTTCATCGCGCCACACGGCTTCGAGACCGTCGCGCAGCCGCGCATCGTTCATCGCGTCCAGCACCGTTTCCGATGCGTCGCGCCCTGCCGCGAGCCACTGCTCCGCGAGCCAGCTGTGCCCGAGATTGAGGAAGAACAGCTTCAGGCGCTCGTGGCCGCGCAAATCGTCGGTGACGACGATCTGCGCATGCGTGCACGGCAGCGCCATATCGGCACGCCGTTCGATCGCCCATAGCGCGTAGGGCTCCGCGATCGCGCCGACCGGATGCAGCGGCTCGGACACGATGCGGTCGACGAGCGAGTTGACCCATACGCAGCGGTTGCCCAGATAGTCGGCGAACGCGTCGGGCAGCCGCCACTGGCGCGCGAGGCCCAGCACGATGTCGCGCAGCGTGTCGCCGTTGTTCGTCACCAGTTCGCAAGGCAGCACGGTGACGCCATCGCCGGGCCGCACCTGCCAGCGCGCGTGCAGCAGCGCGAGCAGCTTCGCCGGAAAGCCGTGCGGTGCGTGCGCCGGTTGGGCCAGCAGGTCCACCGTGTCGCGCGGATCGGGGCGATACCCTGCGTCGCCGGTGTTCGACACGATCACGCGCACCGTCTCGATCGCGGCACCGCGGATCTCCGCCCAGTCCCGCTCGGCGTCCCACGCGCGCTGCACGGCGCGGCACTCGACGACTTCGTCGACCACGACGCCGTGCTCGCGCCCGCGAATCCGCACCGGATAGCGACCGGTGGCGCGCAGCGCGTCGATGCGGGCGCGGCTGGCCGGATTGCCGGTCGTCTGCACGATGCCGATGCCGCCCATCGCGTTGCCGTCGTCCAGCGCCTGGGACACGAACAGGTCGACGTGCGCCAGCAGGAAGCGGCTCGTGCCGAACTGCAGGATCGGCGGCATCATCGCGTGCGCTCCGCGTGCCGGATTCGATCGTTCAGCATTCGACGAGCGCCTTCACGACGGTCTGCCCCGCCTCCAGCAGGCGCGGCAGCGCATCCGGCACCTCCTCGAGCCGCATCCGGTGCGTGTTCAGCGCGCGGTCCGGAATGCGCCCCGCACGCATCGCGTCGAGCACTGTCGCGAAATCCTCGGCGGTCGCATTGCGGCTCGCGAGCAGCGTGGTTTCCCGCTTGTGGAATTCCGGGTCCGAAAACGCGACATGCCCGCGCACGATCGAGATCAACGTGTACTTGCCGCCGTGCGCGACGAACTCGAAACCGCGATTCATCGCATCGAGGTTGCCGGTCGCGTCGAATACCGCATCGAAATACTCGCCGTTCGTCAACGACGCGAGACGCGCTGCGTCGTCTTCCCCCACCTCCACCGTCGCATCGACCGTGAGATGCTGCCGGCAAAACGCGAGCCGATCCGCCCGCGTGTCGAGGCATGTGACGTCGGCGCCGCGCAGCTTCGCGAAGATCATCGCCGCCATGCCGATCGGCCCGGCGCCGACAATCAGCGCCCGCTGTCCGGCACGGACGTCCGCGCGCCGCACCGCATGCGCGCCGATCGCAAGGAATTCCAGCATCGCCGCCTGGTCGAGCGAAATGCCGTCGGCCTTGTGAACGAACTGCGCGGGCACGCTCAGGTATTCGGCGAGCGCGCCGTCGCGATGCACGCCGAGCACCTTGATGTTGACGCAGCAGTTCGTGTTGCCGTGGCGGCAGGCGACGCAGTGTCCGCACGACAGATACGGCATCACGTACACCGCGTCGCCCACGCCGAGACCCGACTCCGGTTCCGCCTCGACGACGACCGCGGAAAGCTCGTGCCCCATCACGCGCGGATAGTCGAGGTACGGCTGGTTGCCGGTGAAGATGTGCAGGTCGGTGCCGCAGATGCCGACCCGTTGCACGCGCAACAGCACTTCGCCGCTGCCGCGCACGGGCAGTTCGCGCTGCTGCACGCGCAGCACGCCGGGGGATTCGCAGATCACGCTGAGCATGTCGGTTTTCCTTTCGTTCGGTTTCATTCGTCGTGGCGTGCGGTGTCGATCCGGTAGAAGCGCCGTGCGTTACCGCCGAAGAGGTCGGGCAATGCCGCGGAGCCGAGCAACCGTGCGCAATCGTCCTCGCACGCAGCCAGCCATTCGCCGTAGCCGCCGCATGCCGACGCCAGCCGCAGCACCGGCCAGTCGCTGCCCCACATCAGGCGCGTCGGCCCGAACAGTTCGGCCAGCGCGTGGACATACGGCCGCGTGCGCGTGCGGACGGCATCGGGGCCGGCCGACGGCCCCGCTTCGGTCCAGAGACCGGACAGCTTGCAATGAAGGTTCGGCAGGCTCGCGAGCCGGCTCATCGCGGACAGCCACGGCTGCAATTCGCCGCGCTCGATGAACGGCTTCGCGCCGTGGTCGATCACGATCGGCAGTTCGGGATGGCGCCGCGCGAACGCGTATAGCGCGTCGAGATGACGCGGCATCACGAGTGCATCGAAACGCAGCCCGTGCTCGAGCATCGCGGCGACCGCGCGATCCAGGCGCGGATCGTCGATCCACGCGTCGTCGGGCAGATCCTGCAGCATCGGTCGCAAGCCGCGCGCTTTCGGTGCCGCCGCGAACGCCGCGATCCGCGCCGGTGCGTCGTCGGCCTTCAGGTCGACCCAGCCGACCACGGCGCCGACGGTCGGCGTTTCATTCGCGAGATCGAGCAGAAAACGCGTGTCGGCTTCACTCGGCAGCGATTGCACGAGGACGGTGGTATCGATGCGCGCGGCGTCGAGCAGCGGCGCCAGATCGGCGGGGCCGAAATCCCGGTGAATCGCATCGAGTTCGGCCGGCGGCCAGCAGCCGGCCCGCGCGCCGATTCGCCAGTAGTGCTGATGGGCGTCGATCCGCGCGGTCATGCGCGGGCTCCCGGAACCGGCGCGTGCGCCGCGATCAACCCTTCGTCGCGCAACGCATCCCACAGTTCGGCCGGCGCGGGGCGCTCGAACCAGTCGATGTTCTGCTTCAACTGGCCCACGCTGCGCGCGCCGATCACGCACGACACGACGGCCGGATGGCCGAACGGGAACTGCAACGCAGCGGCGGGAAGCGGCACGTCGAAGCGCTTGCACAGCGCGCCCAGCCGCGTCGCCTTGTCGATCACGTCGGCGCTCGCGTCCGCATAGTTGAACTTGCCGTTGCCGGCGAGCAGGCCGGAATTGAACACGCCGCCGATCACGATCGCCGTCCCTTCCCGGGCGCACGCGTCGAGCAGCGGTTCGAGCGCCGTCTGTTCGAGCAGCGTGTAGCGGCCGGCCAGCAGCACGGCGTCGAGCGCCGCTTCGTTCAACGCGTCGGCCGCGACTTCCCATTCGTTCACGCCGAGAC
Organism: Burkholderia sp. E168m22; assembly: GCF_001319805.1. Lineage (NCBI taxonomy): Bacteria > Pseudomonadati > Pseudomonadota > Betaproteobacteria > Burkholderiales > Burkholderiaceae > Burkholderia > Burkholderia sp. E168m22. The sequence goes on along the minus strand of NZ_BBSK01000147.1, from coordinate 73,389 downwards.
CGAACCCGCCGATCTCGCCGCCCGAGCGCAGCGCCTCCAGCGCGCGAAACCCGCCGCCGCGGGTCAACTGCGCCCAGTAGTGCGCGTGACGATCGCCATGCGTCATCGCGCCGATGTCGTGCACGTACAGCATGTCAATCCGCGCGAGCCCGAGCCGTTGCCGGCTGTCGTCGTACGAGCGCATGATGCCGTCGTAGCTGTAGTCGTAGACCGGCCGGAACGGCAGCGGCTCGGCCCAGCCGTCGTCGCCCGGCCGCACGCTCGCGTCGGCGCGCATCAGCCGCCCGACCTTCGTGCTGAGCGTGAAGGCGCCGCGCTCGCGCGCGGCGAGCCCCGCCCCCACGCGCCGCTCGGACAGCGTGTAGCCGTAATACGGCGCGGTGTCGAAATAGCGCAGGCCGGCCGCCCACGCGGCATCGACGAGGGCTGCGGCATCGGCGGCCGACATCGGCCGATAAAGGCCGCCGAGCTGCGAGCAGCCGAGGCCGAGCGCGGACACCGTCAGCCCGCTGCGCGGCAAGGTGCGCGTATCGTTTGCGTTCATGAGGCGTGACTGGTTGCGGGAAAGAGACACGGCGATCAGTACAGGACGTTCTTCGCCGCCTGCGAATCGAGGTTCTGCTTGTCGACCATCACGACGCCGGTATCGATCAGCTTCGGCGCGGGCTTGCGCTCGATGACGTCGAGCGCCGTGCGCACGCCCTGGTTCCCCATCTGCCACGAGCCCTGCACGGCGATCGCCTGCACGGTGCCGTCGCGCACGAAGCCCTGCAGGTCCTCGTTGCCGTCGAACCCGATCGCCACCACCTTGCCCGCCTTACCCGACTGCTTCAGCGCGCGGCCCATCCCGACCGCGGTCGGCTCGTTCGCGCCGAAGATGCCCTTCAGGTCCGGGTTCGCCGACAGCACGTCGGTCGTCTGGTTCAGCGCGGTCGCCATTTGCGATTGCGAGTAGTACGGGCCGACGACCTGCAGCTTCGAATGGCTCTCGATGTACTTGCGGAACCCGCCGACACGGCTGACCTCCGACCCCGCGCCCGGCACGTACGACATGATCGCGATCTTGCCAGACTGCCCGACGCGGTCGATCAGCGCCTTCGCGCACAGCGCGCCCGCCTTCTCGTTGTCGGTCGACAGGAACGCCTGGTAGTACGGTTTGCCGGCGTCGGCGATGGCCGAGTCGATCAGCACGACGGGAATGTGCGCTTCCCACGCCTTCTTGATCGCGGGCACGAGCGCATCGGGATCGGACGGCGCGAGCACGATGCCCGCCACGTGACGCGTGACCGCGTTGTCGACCATGTTGACCTGCCCGCTGATGTCCGACTCGGCCGCCGGCCCCTGGAACGTCATCGTGTAGCCCTTGGCGCCGTCGAGCGCCGCCTTCGCGCCCTTCTGCACGTTCTGCCAGTAGTTCGAATTGACCGTCTTGACGATCACCGCGATTTCGCCGCCCGCCGCATACGCACCGCTGCTGCATACCGCGAACACGCACGCCGATGCCGCCAGCAGGATGGATTTGTTCATGTCTCGCTCCGCTTCTCGTTGGTAGGGACTGCTTGCTGCCGGTCAGGGCCGGCGATTGCGCAACTGGTCGATCCACACCGTGCCGAGGATCACGACGCCGATGATGATCTGCTGGATGAAGCTCGACACGCCGTTCATGTTCAGGCCGTTGCGCAGCACGCCGATCACGAACGCGCCGATCGCCGTGCCGGAAATCGTGCCGACGCCGCCCATCAGCGACGTGCCGCCGATGACCGAGCTGGCGATCGCGTCGAGCTCGTACATCACGCCTTCGTTCGGTTGCCCGGTGACGAGCCGCGACATCAGCACGCAGCCGGTCACGCCCGCGAGCGCGCCGGACAGCACGTAGGTGAACAGCTTCACGCCCTGCACGTTCACGCCCGACAGCCGGGCCGCTTCCGCGTTCGACCCGACCGCATAGATATGACGGCCGAGCGACGTTCTCGACAGCAGGACCGACACCACGACGAACAGCACGACCATGATCACGACCGGATACGGAATGCCGGGAAAGGTCGTGTCGGGGAAGCCGTCTGCGCCGATCCGCGAGATCCGCAGCAGCGCGCCGTTGCCGAGCGCGCCGAACGCGTCGCCGAGATCCGATACCGGCCGGGCGCCCGTGATCTGGAGCGCGATGCCGCGCGCGACGAGCATCATGCCGAGCGTCGCGATGAACGGCGGCAGGCCCATCTGCGTCACGCAGATGCCGTTGACGAGCCCGCACAGCGCGCCGACCAGGATGCCGGCCGCCATCGCCGCGGGCACCGGCACGCCGGCCTTGACCAGCAGCGCGGCGCACACGCCGGCCAGCGCGAGCACCGAGCCGACCGACAGGTCGATGCCGCCGGTGATGATCACGCAGGTGGCGGCCACGCCCAGATAGGCGATGGACGTGACCTGCAGGCCGACGGTCATCAGGTTGTCGACCGAGAAGAACGCCGCGCTCGATATCGAGAACGCGAACACGAGCACGACGAGACTGCCCAGCGCCGCGAACTTCTGGATCAGGTCGCGCCGCCGCTGTCGCGCCGCCCGTTCGTCGGCCTGGCTTCGATCGGATGTCATTTCAAGCATGGGAACGCCCCGACGCGTAGTGCATGATCTCCTCCTGACTGGTGTGTTTCGTATCGAGAATGGCGGTCATTCGACCTTCATGAAAAACGGCGATCCGGTCGGTCATGCCGAGCAGCTCCGGCAGTTCCGAACTGATCAGCACCACGCCGACGCCGTCGGCGGCGAGCCGGTCCATCAGCCCGTAGATCGCGAATTTGGCGCCGACGTCGATCCCGCGCGTCGGCTCGTCGAAGAACAGGATCTTCGAGCCGCGGTACAGCCATTTGCCGATGACGACCTTCTGCTGGTTGCCGCCGGACAGGTTGCGCACGCGCTGGTGCACGGACGGCGTGCGAATCGCCAGGTCCTGCACGTAGCGGCGCGCCACGTCGATCTCGTCGTCGAAACGCAGGAATCCGAAGCGCGACGCGATGCCGCGCACGTTCGCGAGCGTGAGATTCGCCGCGACCGGCATCGGCAGCGCGAGCCCCTCCTTCTTGCGGTCCTCCGACAGGTACGCGATGCCGTGCCGGATCGCCTCGCGCGGCGAGCGGATCGTCACGGGCCGGCCGTGCAGCGCGATCGTGCCGCCGTCGGGACGATCGGCGCCGAAGATCGCGCGCGCGATCTCGGTGCGCCCGGCGCCCATCAATCCCGCGAAACCGAGGATCTCGCCACGGCGCAGCGCGAACGACACCGGCCCGAACACGCCGTCGCGACGCAGGTCCCGCACGTCGAGCAGCACGTCGTCGGTCGGCACCGATTGCCGCGACGGATAGGCGTCGTCGAGCGTCCGCCCCACCATGCGCGCGACGATGTCGTCGATGCTCACGTCGGCGAAATCGTCCGTCGAAATGTGGCGCCCGTCGCGCAGCACCGTCACGCGATCGACGATCTGCGCCATTTCGTCGAGCCGGTGCGAGATATACAGAATCGCCACGCCGTCGGCGCGCAGCTCCTCGATGATGCGAAAGAGTTGCACCGTTTCCGCTTCCGTCAGCGACGACGTGGGCTCGTCCATGATCAGCACGCGCGCATCGTGCGACAGCGCCTTCGCGATCTCGACCATTTGCTGCTGCGCGATGGACAGCACGCCGACCTTCGTCGTCGGCGCGACGTTCAGGCCGATGCGCGCGATGCAGCGCGCCGCCTCCGCGTTCATGCGTTTCGTATCGACGAACGGCCCGCGCCGCGGCTCGCGCGCAAGGAACAGGTTCTCCGCCACGCTCAGGTGCGGGACGAGATTGAGTTCCTGGTGGATGATCGAGATGCCGGCCGCCTGCGCTTCGGAAGCCGAACGAAACCGCACCGGCGCGCCGCGATAGTGAACGGCACCCTCGTCGGGCAGGTATTGGCCGCTGATGATCTTCATCAGCGTCGATTTGCCCGCGCCGTTTTCGCCGCACACCGCATGCACCTCGCCGCGGCGCAGGTCGAGGCGAATCCCGTCGAGCGCGAGGACGCCCGGGAAGCGCTTGCGAATCCCGTCCAGGCGCAGGATCTCCTGGTCGGCTTCGTCGTGCGCGGCCTGACCGGGCAGATTGCGAGGCATTGCCATTGCGTCTCCTTGGGATGGATCGACCTCGACACTACGTGGTCAGTCCAATTTGGCTGAATTACAGCAATCAAACTCATTTTGGTCAAGCCAATTTAATTATTCACATCTGATCTTACCAATGGTGAAAACCCGGACATCCGAATGAACGCGCCGCCGCACGGGGCGATGCAGCAAGCGTGATAGACTCCGCGACACGCGCTTGCGCCCAAAGCGCCTTGATCCCGATCCATCGAATGAAATCGACAGAACCCAAGCGGCTTTACCAATCGGTCGCGGCCCAGATCGTCGCGCTGATTCGTCAGGGCGAATTCGCGATCGGCGAGCGGTTACCGCCGGAGCGCGAGCTGGCGCTGACGCTCGGCGTATCGCGCCCATCGCTGCGCGAAGCGTTGATCGCGCTGGAAATCGGCGGCCAGATCGAAATCCGGATGGGCTCCGGCGTCTATGTGCGCGACACGGCGGCCGACGACGTCGGCCCGATGGCCACGCTCGGCGACAGTCCGTCGGAATTGATGCAGGCCCGCGCGGCCGTCGAAGGCAGCGTCGCCGCGCTGGCCGCCGCGCGGATGACGGCCGCCATGCTGGAACGCCTGCGCCGCACCGTGCAGCGCATGAAGCGGCTCGCGGAGGCCGGCAAATCGCCGGTCGAAGCCGACCGGCAGTTCCACATGCTGATCGCGGAAGCCGCCGGCAATTCGGTGCTCACCCGCTTCGTCGGCGAGCTGTTCGACAGCCGCCACGACCCAATCGCGGCCGCCATGCGCGGTCACGCGGAAAATCCGCAGACCTGGACCGCCGCGGTGCGCGAGCACGAGGACGTGCTGCTCGCGCTGCAGGCCGGCGACCCGATTGCGGCCCAGACGGCGATTCGCGCGCATCTTCGTGCGTCCGAAGCGCGGTGGATCGAGGGTGGCCTGAAAGCCGATCCGGATTGACCGCGTGCCGGCGCCGGCACGCGTTGGCGAGCACGGGCGCCGGCAACGCGCTATTCAACGCCCTGCAACGCGGCCCGTTCGCTGGCCGTGCGGCGCGCCGGCAGCGTGCGCGGCACCAGGCTCGTCACCAGCACCGCGCCGACCACCAGCAGCCCCGCCACCACCCCGAACCCGGCATACGGCGCGCCGGTCCGCGCAAACAGGACGCCGACCAGCCACGAACTGAACGCCCCGCCGAGCGAACCCAGCATGCTGATCACCGCGATGCCCGCCGCCGCCCGGCCGGTCAGTTGGGCAGCCGGAATCGTCCAGAACACGATCGGCACGGTGAACGCGCACAGCTGCGCGATCGCAAGCAAGGCCACGGTGATCCATACGTGACCGACCGAGAAGCGCAGGAGCAGCAGACTGCAGGCGGTGACGAGCATGCACACCACCGCATGCCACCGGCGCTCGCCGTATCGGTCGGAACTCCATGCGATCGCCACGTTGCCGATCATCGTGAACACGGAAATCAGTCCGGACAACCAACCGATTCCGGTGACGCTCGCCACCCCGGCCGCCTTCAGCACCGTCGGCGACCAGAACGTCACCGTACCCATGCCGACGTAGACGCAGAAATAGATCGCCGCAAGCCCCAGCACCCGACCGTTGCGAACGATGTCGAGCACGCCCACCCGGCCATGGCCGACCACGGCCGAGGCCCGCTCCGCGTCCAGATCGCGCAAGAGCGCCTGCCGCTCCGGCGGCGACAGCCATGCCGCCTGCTCCGGCCGGTCGCTCAGCATCCGCGGCGCGACCAGCCCGAGCGCGATGGCCGGCAATCCCTCGATCAGGAACAGCCATTGCCATCCGCGTAACCCCATCGTGTCCTGCAGGTGCGCCATGATCCAGCCGGACAGCGGTCCGCCGATCATCCCGGCTACAGGAACGGCGAGCAGCAGCACGCTGTTGACACGGGCGCGCACCGTATCCGGAAACCAGTACGACAGGTACAGGATCAGGCCCGGAAAGAAGCCGGCCTCGGCGGCGCCGAGCAGAAAGCGCACCACGTACAGCGACACGCTCCCGGTCACGAACATCTGCGCCACCGTGCAGAGGCCCCACAGCACCATGATTCGCATGAGCGTGCGGCTCGCGCCGATGCGCGCCAGCACCAGATTGCTCGGCACCTCGAATGCGGCGTAACTGATGAAGAAGATGGCCGTCGCGGAGCCGAATACGGCTTCGCTCAAGCCGAGGTCCTGCAGGAACTGCAGCTTGGCGAACCCGATGTTGACGCGATCGACGAAGTTGATCACGTAACAGACGAACAGAAACGGAATCACGCGCAGCGCGATCCGACGATACAAGACGGCAGGGGGTGACTCGGACATGGACCGCTCCCGGTATGTGGACATGCGTCACGAGCAAGCGAGGCGTTGCGAAGCAATTATACGAATCCCGTATTTCGGGATTTATTGGTAGTTAACACGAGAGAGGGCGCTGACCCGTGAGACACCACGTCGCCAAATCCGCATTCGTCAGTTTTGTAAGAAAACAGCAACGTATTACGATCTTATTGGCCGCTTTCCCCTCGTTGCAAGACCTCGCGCAACACCATGTGTAAACCCGACCTTATAAATAAATACAATCCCTTATAATGAGATTTTAAAAAACACGATCGCCAACGACGGTCGCTTGTCGATATTGTCCGGCACCCCCGCATTTCTTTCGGTTCGGTTACGCTCCGTCGCCCTCCGCGACGTGCTCGCTCGACGAGGGTCAACGGGTTTTCGATCGGGTCACCCGGTGTTTTTTTCTGGATATGATCGTCTGCAGGACGAGCCGCGCTGCCCGCGCCCGGGCAGCATGAGCCGGCTTCGGCCGGGATCGAATTTGAAACGGGATGCATTCGCCACGCCATGAACCTGCGCGCTGAAACACTGTGCTTCTCGGATGTGTTCCTCCATTCCCAGGCGATCGTGAACTGGTCGCAGCACTACGACCAGATCAGTCCGGGCACCGCCACGACCACGCTGCGCCAGGTCGCCGGCCAGCGTTTTCACGTCTTTCGCGAACGCATCAACCAGCGCGTGATGCAGCACGGCCTCGCGCCGCGCAACCGGCTCTGCTTCGCGCTGCCGATCGCCAGTGCGGTCGCGCCCGTGGTCCAGGGGCGCGCCGTCGAGTGTCCGAGCCTGCTGACCCTGCGCGGCGGCGAGGAGTTCGTCGCCCACCTGCCGTGCGACACCGAGGTGCTCGCGTTCACGATCGACCGCACGCTCACGGCCGACCGCGAACTGGACGAACTCGCGAACCTCCCCGCCCGCATCCTGAAGCAGCCGGTGCTGCCGATCTCGCCCGCACGCTACGGCAATGCACTGAACGGCCTCGAGCGCGTGCTTTGCCAGGCGCTCGACAGCGGTTCGCTCACCGCACGCGATGCGTTCGACGAACGCGTGCTCGCGCACAGTGTGGTCGGCATCCTGCTCGATCTCGTACAGTCCGACGACCCGGATGCGGGGGCGCTGCCGTCGGCATCGACGCAGAGCTACATCGTGCGCCGCAGCCAGGAAATCGCGCTGGAATCCGACGACGTACCAACGGTCCTCGATCTCTGTCACCACCTCCGCATCAGCCGCCGCACGCTGCAATACAGCTTCCAGAACGTGGTCGGCACCACGCCGACCGCCTATCTGCGCTCGATCCGGCTGAACGCCGTGCGCCGCTTCCTGATGACGACACCCGAGACGATACGGATCGGCGACGCGGCAGCGCAATTCGGCTTTTGCCACTTCGGACGCTTCTCCGCGTACTACCAGCAGCATTTCCACGAGCTGCCGTCGCACACGCCGCGCCTGAGCTGAGCCTGCGGCAGACGCATGGCGGCGCCGCATCCGGGTAATCCCCCGGCCGGCCGACACGTGCGGATTGCCGATAACGGACAACGACCGTTTTTTCGCCACCGTAAATTTTGTCGTCGGCCGGCTCGCATGCGCTGCACCGCATCGAGCGGCCGTCCAAGCGCACACCCGTGGCGTCGGCGAACGTCGACATCGCTTGCCGGCTCGTCAGGAGCGGCGCGCGGCACGGGGCTATCGATCAGGCATGCCGGTGTCGACTCCTGACGCACGATCCGGCCAGCGGGACTACTCATGAACGAATCGTCACCCCGGTCCGAAGCGGGGCTCAGCAAGAACACCGTCGGACTCTCACACATCGTCTTCTTCGTCGTCGCCGCGGCCGCGCCGCTCACCGCGATGGTCGGCGCGACACCCGCGGCGTTCTCGCTCGGCAACGGCCCCGGCGTGCCGGGCGTATTCGTGCTGGCGGGCGTGATGTACCTGATTTTCAGCATCGGCTATGCCGCGATGAGCCGGCACATCTCCAATGCGGGCGCGTTCTACGCATACATCGCGAACGGGCTCGGGCGCCCTGCCGGCGTGGGCGGCGCATTCGTCGCGATCGTCGCGTACAACGCGGTGCAGATCGCGATCTACTGCATGTTCGGCTTCTTCCTGAACGACAGCATCCAGCGGCACTATGGCGTCGACGTGCCGTGGTGGGCGTTCGCGCTCGCGTGCGTCGTCGCGGTCCACTTCTGCGGCGCGCGGCGCATCGAGTTCAGCGGCCGGCTGCTCGGCATGCTGATGATCGGTGAAATCGCGATCGTGATGCTGCTCGATCTCGCGATCGTCGCGCACGGCGCGAGCACCGGCGGCTTCAGCGCGAAACCGTTCAGCCCCGCGATGGTGTTCGCGCCCGGGCTCGGCACCGCGCTCGTGTTCGTGCTCGGCTCGTACATGGGCTTCGAGGCGACGGCAATCTTCTCCGAGGAGGCGCGCGACCCGAAGCGCACGATTCCGCGCGCCACCTACCTGGCCGTGATCCTCATCATGGCGTTCTACGCGCTGTCGTCGTGGGCGATCGTCGAGGCGTGGGGCGAGCACGCGATCGCCGCGCAGGCCGCGCGCGATCCGGCCAATCTCTGGTTTGCCGTCAGCGGCCGGCTGCTCGGCGGCATCGCGACGGACGCGATGAACGTGCTGCTCGTCACGAGCCTGTTCGCGGCCATCCTGTCGTTCCACAACACGATCACGCGCTATTTCTACGCGATGGGCCGCGAACGCGTACTGTGGCGCAAGCTCGGCCATACGTGCCCCGTGCACCGTTGCCCGGACGTCGCCGGCAAGGTGCAGACGCTGATCGCGCTCGCGGCCATCGCCGGATCGGCGGCCTTTCGCCTCGACCCGTTCGCGGTCGTGTTCTCGTGGATGAGCGCGCTGGCCACGATCGGCATCATCGCGGTGCAGATCCTGGTGGCGGCCTCGGTGATCGCGTTCTTCGCGCGCGACCGTCGGGACGCCGGCGTCGTGCACCGCCTGATCGCGCCGCTCGTCAGCGTGATCGCGCTCGGCGCGTGTCTCGTGCTGGTCGTGCGCAACCTGTCCGTGCTGAGCGGATCGGATTCGACCTTCGTCGCGATGTTTCCGTATTTCCTCGTCGCCGTCGGCGCGCTCGGCATCCGCGCCGCGCTGCGATTGAAGCGCAGCGACCCCGACCTGTATCGCGAACTCGGGCGCGCCGCCCAGTAGCCGCCGCCCGGACGGTGCCGCGCCGCACCGTCGTCTCGTTGTTCACTCCCCGAGCATTTCCCGCTGCCGACGCGCCCCGCGATGCGTCGCGCCGGCACGGGTATTCCCTAGCCCGATCGCGCGGCAACGATTGCCGATAGCGGACAAGGCTCCCGATTTCATCGACATACAGTGAATGCGACGTCGAAGCAGCACGGTGGCGGCCGCCCTCGCCGCCGCACCGTTCGGCCCGACGATTCGCCCCTGGGAAACACGGACACCATGATGAAAATTCAGAATCTGATCGGCGGCAGGCATTGCGACGCAGCGGCCGGCCGCACCTTCGAAAAACTGGCGCCGGCGACCGGCGACTACGTGGCCGCCGTGCCCGCATCGACCGCCGAAGACGTCGATCGCGCGGTGCGCGCCGCGCACGCCGCGCTGCACGACGACGCCTGGGCCCGCGCCGGCGGCCCGGCCCGCGCGCGCTGGCTGCTTCGGCTGGCGGACCTCGTCGAGCGCGACGGCAATGCGCTGACGGAATTGCTGGCCGTCGAACAGGGACGTCCGCTTGCCGAGATGCGCATGATGGACCTCCCGATGTGCATCGACACGCTGCGCTACTTCGCCGGCTGGGCCGACAAGCTCGAGGGCCGCACGATTCCGACCGACGGCTTCATGGGCCGCCCGACGCTCAGCTACACGCGGCGTGCGCCGGTGGGCGTCGCCGGCCAGATCATCCCGTGGAACGCGCCGTTGATGATCGCGGTATGGAAGCTCGCGCCGGCGCTGGCGGCCGGCTGCCCGGTGGTCGTCAAGCCGTCGGAAGACACGCCGCTGGCGATCACCCGGCTCGGTGAGCTCGTCTGCGAAGCCGGCCTTCCCGCCGGGGTCGTCAACATCGTCCACGGCATAGGCGCGGAAGTCGGCGCCGCGCTGGTCGCGCACCCGCTCGTGAACAAGATCAGCTTCACCGGCAGCACCGAAGTCGGCCGCGCGATCGCGGGAGTGGCTGCCAAGACCTTCAAGCGCGTCACGCTCGAACTGGGCGGCAAGGCCGCGCAGATCGTCTTCGCGGATGCCGATCTCGACCGTGCGATTCCGTCGCTGATGGCCGGCATGTTCGCGAACCAGGGACAGACGTGCGCGGCCGGCTCGCGCGTGCTCGCGCACCGCTCGATCGCCCAGGCACTCGAGGAACGGCTTGCCGACGCGGCCCGGGCGATGCGCATCGGTCCGCCATCGGAGCCCGGCGTGCAGATGGGTGCGCTGATCAACCCGCGTCACCTCGCGCGCGTGCGTACGCTCGTCGACGGCGCGCTCGCCGAAGGAGCGGTCATGCTCGCCGGCGACGAACAGGTGCCGCCGCGCGGCTGCTTCATGCGCCCCACGATCCTGGGCGGCGTCCATCCGGGCATGCGGATCGCCCGCGACGAAGTGTTCGGCCCGGTCGGCATGGTGATGCCGTTCGAGACCGAGGACGACGCCGTTCGCATCGCCAACGACACGCCGTTCGGCCTGTCCGCTTCCGTGTGGACGCAGGACGTCGGCACCGCGCACCGCGTCGCCGAGCGGCTCGACGTCGGCGCGGTCGCGATCAATGCGTGGAGTCCGATCGACGCACGCCTGCCGTGGGGCGGCACCAAGCAAAGCGGGATCGGGCGCGACCTGTCGAAGGCCGCGCTCGATTCGTACCTCGAGGAAAAGATCGTCACCGCAGCCCTGTGATCCCGCGGCGCGCACCGCGCCGCAACCTGTTCAAGCACTTCGCAAGAGAAACGAGAGACACCATGGACTATCAAAAGCGTCAAAAACGATTCTGGCATCCGATGAGCTCGGCGGCCGCCGGACATACGACCCCCACCGTGATCATCGAGCGCGGCGACGGCAACTACGTGTACGACGTCGACGGCCACCGCATGCTCGACGGGGTGGGCGGCCTGTGGAACGTCAACGTCGGTCACAACCGGCCGGAAGTGAAAAGCGCGATCGCCCGGCAGATGGACGAGCTGTCGTACTACCAGACCTTCGACGGCGTCGCCCATCCGCGCGTCTACGATCTGGCCGACCGCCTGTGCGCGATGTTCGCGCAGGAGGACATGCAACGGGTGATGTTCGGCAGCGGCGGGTCCGACGCGATCGAGACCGCGCTCAAGATGGCGCGCCAGTACTGGGTCGCCGCGGGCGAGCCGTCGCGCACGAAATTCCTGTCGCTGCGCAACGGCTATCACGGCGTGCACATGGGCGGCACGTCGATCGGCGGCAACGGCGTCTACCATTACAATCACGGCCCGCTGCTGCCCGGCTGCGTGCTGCTCGACACGCCGTGGCTCTATCGCAATCCGTGGAACTGCGACGACCCGCAACAACTCGTCGAGCACTGCATCCGGCAGCTCGAGGAAACGATCGCGTTCCACGGCCCGCAGACCATCGCCGCATTCGTCGCCGAACCGGTGCAGGGCGCCGGCGGCCTGATCGTCCCGCCGGCCGATTACTGGGCGCGCGTGCGCGCCGTATGCGACCGCAACGGCATCCTGCTGATCGCGGACGAGGTGGTCACCGGCTTCGGCCGCACCGGCAGCCTGCTCGGCAGCCGCGGCTGGGGCGTCGCCGCCGACATCCTGTGCGTCGCCAAGGGCATTTCCGCCGGCTACGTGCCGCTCGGCGCGACGCTGTACAACGGGCGGATCGCCGACGCGATCGAACATGGCGCGGGTTTCTCGCACGTGGTCATGCACGGCTATACGTACAGCGGGCATCCGCTCGCCTGCGCCGCGTCGCTCGCCGTGCTCGACATCGTCGAGGCCGAGGATCTGCCGGGCAACGCGGCGCGGGTGGGCCAGCGCCTGCTCGAGCAATTGCTGCCGCTGAAGGCCGACTTCGAGACCGTCGGCGACGTGCGCGGCAAGGGGCTGATGCTGGCGCTCGATCTGGTGACCGACAAGGCCAGCCGCACGCCGCTCGATCCGGGCCTGGGGTTCGCCGCCCGCGTGGCCGATGCCGCGCGCCGGCGCGGCGTGCTGGTGCGGGCGATCGCCAACAAGGTGGTGATGTCGCCGCCGCTGACGTTGCAGCAAGGCGAAGCCGACTTCATGGCCGTGACGCTGCGCGAGGCATTGCAGGAGTGCTGCGCGGATTCGCGGGCGATCGCCTGACCGCAGGAAGCAGCCCGGCGCACGGACTTTTCGTCGAAGGTTCGTGCGCCTCGCCATCCGGCCTCGGTTCGACGAAGATCGCCACGGGACGTCGAAGTCGACGATCGGCATCCCGCCTGTCGCAATGTCGTTTCAAAGGAAGACAAGTCAAATGGACAACCAGGCCATTGCATTCCCCGCGGAGAAATACCCGCTCACGCTTCGGCTGCTGCACTGGGTCAGGGCGATCCTGATCGGCGCGCAGCTCTGGACCGGCTGGACGATGGTCCGGCTCGACGACAACCTGCCGGCCAAGTTCGACTGGTATTACCCGACCCACAAGGAATTCGGCGTGCTCACGCTGCTGGTGGTCGTCACGCAACTGGCGATTCGTTCGATGAAGCCGTTGCCGCCGCTGCCTTCCACGCTGCCGACGCTCGACCGCAAGCTTGCCAAGATCGGCCACTACCTGCTGTACGCGCTCGCGATTATCGTGCCGCTGATGGGTTATTCGATGTCCAGCACGTTTACGCAGAGCGACGGCGTGCCGTTCTTCTTTTTCCGCGTACCCGAGCTGCTGCCGAAGAACGACCACTGGTTCGAGGCGTTTCAGTGGTTGCATAAGACGCTCGCCTACACGTTGCTCGCGCTCATCGTGCTGCATGTACTCGGCGCGCTGAAACACCGGTTCTTCGATCGCAATCCGGAAAACGACGTGCTGCGGCGGATGCTGTAACGCCGCCGCCACGCGGAACCTCGCGCCCGGCGAGGTTCGTCATTCGGTCCGCCGCGATCGCGGCGGGCCGATCTTCTTCGCATTTTATATTTCGTTTTACTAACGACAAGCGGACTTGCCACACGTGTCCGGTGCCGCCGCATGCCGTCGGAAACCGCGCCGCGTGGGCCGTCCCCACCTGGAGATCGACGATGAAGAAGATGATGGCGGCCGTATCGGCCGCGAGCGCCATGGGATTCGGCCTGACGGCCCATGCGCAAAGCACCGTGACGCTATACGGCCTGATCGACGAAGGCGTCAATTTCACGAGCAACGCGGGCGGCAGCAAGGCTTACCAGATGGTCAGCGGCGATACCGTGGGCAGCAACTGGGGGCTGAAAGGCACCGAGGACCTCGGCGGCGGGCTGAGAGCGCTGTTCCAGCTCGAGAACGGCTTCAACGCGAGCACCGGCGCGCTCGGCGTGACGTCGCGGATGTTCGGCAGGCAGGCCTACGTCGGGCTTGATTCCGACCGGTTCGGCACGCTCACGTTCGGCCGCCAGTACGACCCCACGCTCGACATGTGGAGTCCTTTCACGGCCACCGGCAACTGGCTCGGCGACTTCGGCGCGCACCCGTACGACAACGACAACGCCGACTGGGACTACCGCATCCAGAACAGCGTCAAGTACGTGTCGCCCACGTATGGCGGCTTCAAGGGCGAAGTGCTCTACGGGCTCGCGAATCAGGCGGGCGGCTTCGCGCGAAACCGCGTTTACAGCGCCGCCGTGCAGTACCAGGCCGGCGCATTTTCCGCCGCCGTCGCGTACCTGAAGGCCAACAACGGCGGCGCAATCGCGGGCGGCGCATTGTCGAGCGACGACACGGTCTTCAGCGGCCGCTCGCAGCAGAACATCGATGCCGGCGCATCGTACAAGTTCAGCGACAAGCTGACGCTGTCCGCCGCGTATTCTCACGTCGACGTGACCAACCCCGAGTCGAATCTCTACTTCACGAACCAGCCCGCGGCAGGCTCGCAGAACGCGTGGAAATTCGACAACTTCGAGGTCAACGGCCAGTATTTCTTCCGGCCGGATCTCTGGCTAGGCGCCGCCTATACCTACACGCATGCGCATGTCGCGACGGCGGCGGGCGATGCGTCGCCGAGCTGGCACCAGCTGTCGATGATGCTCGACTACGATCTCAGCAAGCGGACCTCGACGTACATCCAGGGCGCGTACCAGCATGCGACCGGCAACACCGGCACCGACTTCGACTACGCGCACGTGCTGGGCACGGCCGGGCAGTCGTCGGGCCGCAACCAACTGGCGTTGCGCGTCGGGATGATGCATCGTTTCTGAATCCAGTGGAAAAACACGGACTCGCGCGTGGCGCACGCGCCAGCCCGTGTGTTCCCGCGTCGTCAGAACTGATGCCGCAGCCCGAGCCGAACGGCGGTCTGCGTCGAGCCGGACGCCGCCCCGCCGAGCGCCGCTTCGACCTGCGCGCCATACGCGCTGTCGTGCCCGCGTGCGAATACCGCGTAAAGGCCGGTACGTTTCGACAGCGAATAGTCGGCGCTCAACGTGACCTGGTTGGCCGAGCCGATATCGCCGCCGCGCTGCTGGTACTGGAAACCGCCGCCCAGCTGCAACGACGGCGTGACGGCATAGGTCAACCCGGCGTCATAGGTGGTGGCCCGCAACGGCGCGGCGGCGCTGATCCGGACGTCCGACACCATCCCGAAGACACGAAACGGCCCGACGTTGTAGCCGGCACCGCCCGAAAAGTTGCGCAGATTGCCGCCGGCGGTCACGTCATGCTGGCCGAAATACGCGAGCGCGGCGCTGAACGCGCCTTGCGTGTAGGACAGCATCGCGCTTTGCACGCTGCTGCGTGCGACCGTGCCGGGCACGTTGCCGAATCCCCACATGCCGCCGAACGCGACCCCGCCGAATGTCGGGCTCACGTACTTCACCGCATTGTTCACCTGGACGCCCCACACGCGGTTGTCGAGCGCACCGCCCGCCGACGCGTTCGTCGGCAATCCCCACGCGAGCAGGCCAGCCGGCGTGTTTGCGCCAATCGCGAAGGCCGGCAGCAGATCGCCGACGAAATCGAACTGGCGCCCGAGCGTCACGGTCCCCCAGTCACCGCCGAGCCCGACGTACGCTTGTGAACTGAACGCGGAGCCCGGTACGGTCAGCGCGCCGTCCGACGTCTGGAACTGGCTCTCCAGCCGGAACACCGCGAAGTTGGCGCCGCCGAGATCCTCCCTACCCGTCAGGCCCCACACGTCGTTGCGCGACACGCCGGCCTGCAACGCGAGCTGACGCCCGCCTCGCGGGGCGGACGCCACGTCGCTCGTATAGGTCACGCCCGTGTCCAGCGACCCATAGAGCGTCATGCTCGATTGCGCGAACGCCGGTGCGACGGCACTGCAGCCGCACCATGCCGCCATCCGGAACCACCCTTTCATCTGCTTCTCCTCATCGAATTTTCCCGGCCGATGCGCCCGTGAACCGACCGGCGCGGCAGCAACATCGATCCAGCTTGATTTCATCTCTTAAAATAGGAATCCGTATGATTTACAGTGAAGTGATCCAACCCGACACGGCCGGCCCGCTTCCCGCCCATTCGCCAATGCGGTTCCGGTTGCCGCCCGCACGACTTACGTTAGACTACGGCCTGTCGCCCGCGGCGCCGCATGCCGTGCCGCAGCCCGACGGGCCGAGCCGCGTTCGTCCTTCCCGTTCCATAGCCGTAAGCCGCCTGATCCCGGATCACGTCATGTCGAGCCTCACCAAAATGCTGTCCATCCTCGACGTTTTCTCTTCGTCCGCGACGTCGATGACCGCCGAGGAAATCGCCGAACACATGGGCTTTTCGCGCACCACGTGCTATCGCTACGTGAAGGAACTGGCTTCCGTCGGCCTGCTCGTCGGCACCAACGGCCGCTATACGCTGGGCCCGCGCATCATCCATCTCGACTACAACATGCGGCAGTCGGACCCGACGCTCACCGCCGCGAAGCCCGTGATCCAGAAGCTGGTTCAGGTCACCGGCGGCGATGCGCTCGTCTCGACGCTGTTCGACGAGCAGATCATCAACGTGATGCACGAAACCGGCGCCGAGAACCTGCAACTGGGTTTCGGCCGCGGCCGCATCATGCCGCTGTTCCAGGGCGCTTCGTCGAAAGTGATCGTGGCCGCGATGTCGCGCGCGCGGCTGAAGCGCCTGCATGAGCGGCACAACGCCGAGCTGGGCGAATTCGCCGCCGACTGGACGCAGTTCTGGCGCGCCTGCCAGCAGATCGTCGACGCGGGCTACTGGATCTCGCGCGGCGAGCTCGACGCCGGGTTCGTCGGCATCGCCGCACCGATTCGCACCGCCAGCAGCGGCGAGGTCAACAGCAGCCTGTCGCTGATCTTTCGCGCCGAGCACTTCGCACTGTTCGACGAACACGTACTCGGCAAGCTCCTGATCGACGCCACCGCCCAGATCGGCAACGCCACCTGAGCATTCGCGCGGCGTCGCGAACGAGGCCGCGCCCGATCGTCTACCGGCGCCCGATCAATTCATCTGCGTGATGAATTTGGTGACCAGATAGCCGTCGAACGTCTCCGTGCCGCCCTCGCTGCCGAAACCGCTGTCCTTCACGCCGCCGAACGGGATCTCCGCCGGCCCCATGCCGAAGTGATTGATGTTGACCATGCCGGCCTCGAGCGCACGGCCGATCCGGTGCGCATGGCGCGACGACGTCGTGAACGCGTACGACGCGAGGCCGAACGGCAAGCGGTTGGCTTCGTCGAGCGCATCGTCGAGCGCATCGAACGGCACGATCCCGACGATCGGGCCGAACGGCTCCTCGTTCATCAGCCGCGTGTCGCGCGCCGGGCCCAGCACGACCGTCGGCGCGAAGTAGTGCCCCGGCCCCGCGCCCGCCAAGCGCGCCCCGCCCGCGGCAATCTCTGCCCCTTTTGCCTTCGCGTCGGCGACGAACGCGTCGATCGCGGATACGCGTCGCGCATGCGCGAGCGGGCCCATCGTGGTCGTCGCCTCCAGCCCGTAGCCGACGCGAATCTTGCCGACCGCGTCGAGATACGCGGCGACGAACCGGTCGAACACCGGGCGTTGCACGAAGAAACGCGTCGGCGATACGCAAACCTGCCCGGCGTTGCGAAACTTGTACGCGGCCAGCATCGTCGCCGCGCGTTCGATTTCCGCGTCCGCGCAGACCAGCACCGGCGCATGCCCGCCGAGCTCCATGGTCATGCGCTTCATGTGCGACGCGGCAAGCGCCGCCAGTTGCTTGCCGACCGGCACCGAACCCGTGAACGAGATCTTGCGCACCAGCGGCGACTCGATCAGTTGCCTGGACACGTCGGCCGGCACGCCCCAGACGATGTTCAGGCAGCCCGCGGGCAAGCCGGCATCGTGAAAGATGCGCGCGAGCGCGACGATCGCGCTCGGCGATTCCTCCGGCCCTTTCAGCACCAGCGTGCACCCCGATGCAAGCGCGGCCGCGATCTTGTGCATCGCCTGGCTGAACGGAAAATTCCACGGCGAGAACGCCGCGCACACGCCGATCGGCTCCCGCAGCACCGTCTGGGCAACATCCGGGGAGCGCGACGGCACGACGCGGCCGTACGTGCGACGCCCTTCCTCCGCGTGCCATTCGAGCTGTTCGGCGGACGACACGACCTCGGCGATCGCCTCGCGAAGCGGCTTGCCCTGGTCCATCGTGATGTGGCGGCCGATCGCCTCGGCCCGCTCGCGCACCAGCGCGGCCGCGCGGCGCAGGATGTCCGAGCGCGCGAGCGGCGACTCGCGGCGCCACGTCGCGAACGCGCGATGCGCGGCGCGCACCGCTGCATCGATATCGTCCGACGTCGCATGCGGCAGGTCGCCGAGCACGCCGCCGGTGCCCGGATCGAGCACGGGCTGCGTGCGCCGGCCGTCGGCCTGAAGGAACCGGCCGTCGATATACAGATGGAGCGACGCGTAATCGCGTTGCGCGTCGGGTGTCATGCGGGAAGTCAGGGGCGTAAACGGGATCAAGACGGATACCTCGGTAGAGACGGCGCGATGCGTGATGGACAGGGCGACGGTCGCATCACGCGGCCGATGGCGGTGCATGCAACAGGCCGCCGATTTCCTGTCGGAGGATCTGGTTGTCCTGCCGGACGAGCAGATGCCGGACCTTGCCGCGAAACGTCCTGAATTCGGGATCGGCCATCAGCACCGCGCGACGCCGGGCGCGATCGTCCAGCGACTCGAACGCCCACAGATAGACGAGCTGGTTCAGCGGCCCGATCTCCGTCGCAAAACAGCCGACCATCGTGCCGAGTGCGTGCTCCTGCGGCGCGCGACCGCATTCCGCATACAGCCGCAGATACTCGGCGACGCCGCCCGGCACCAGCGTGTAGGTGCGTTGCTCAACAAACATCCGCGGTCTCCCGTTGTCGCGCTGCAAACGCCTGGAACGCCGCGGTCACGCCGGCCATGCCGGCGGCGTCCGTCTGCGCCGCCACATAGCGGTCCGGACGGACGACGACGAGCGGCGCCGCGTGCCGGTCGAACCATTCGGCCATCGCGTTGTCGACGTCCTCGACGCACACGCTGTCGTGCGCGCTCGCGATGCGCTGCTCACGGCACGTTCCGCTGCGCGACCGTACGATCTGCACGAATTTCGCGCCCAGCGCGGTCCAGAACGCGCGATCGTCGTCGCTCAGGCATGCCTGTGGATCGCATCGCCAGCCGATGATCGCAAACCACGGGCCGAGCACGTCGTCGAGCTTGCGACGTGCACCGTCGGCCGTCTCGACGTCGGGTTGGACGATCATGCGCCCGACGGCGTCCGACGTGCCCGTGACCACGACCCCGTGCGTATAGCTGGGCATCGGCTTGAAGCGCATCTGCAGCACGTAGTCCTTCAGACCCGGCGCATACCGCGCGAGCCCGAGGAACCGGTCGCGCAGGAACGCGACCAGACGGCTGGTCGGCATCAGCATCGCGCCGAACGTGTCCGCGAGATCGATCATCGCTTTCGCATGGTCGCGCCGCTCCGATTCGTACGTCGAGATCACGCGCCGGTGCAACGTGCCGTTCACGACCCCCGCCAGCTTCCAGGCCAGATTGCCCACGTCGCGCAGCCCCGCGTTCAGCCCCTGGCCGATCCACGGCGGGCTCAGGTGCGCGGCATCGCCGATGAGCGCCACCCGGCCGGCGACGAAACGTTCGGCCACACGAGAGTGATGCGTGTAGGTCCGCGCACGCACGATCTCGATGCGATCGACGTCGTCGACGTACGGCGCGATCAGCGCGCGGATCGACTCCGGTTGCGCGATCGCCTCCTCGTCCTCGTGCGGAAACACGAGAAATTCCCAGCGTCGATAGTTGAACGGCAGATAAATGCAGACGTTCGGGCGGCGCGGATCGCAGTTCAGCGCGGTACACGGCTGGTCGAGCCGCGCGTTCTTCACGTCGACCACGACCCACTTCATTGGATGCGTCGTACCGGCCAGCCTGATGCCGAGCATCTCGCGGACGGGGCTGCGCCCGCCGTCGGCCGCCACCACGTAGTCGGCATCGAGTTCGTATTGCTGCCCGTCGGCGGCGCGTACCTGAAGCGTCACGCATTCGTCGTCCTGTTCCAGACCGACGACCTCTTCCCCCGTACGCAGCGACACGTGCGGATAGCGTGCCAGTGCATCGCGCAGCGTGCGTTCGGCCAGGTGCTGCATGAAGATGTTGCGGCGCCACCAGCCGAACTCGCGTATCGACGGACGGATGTCGGCGAAACATTCGCCGTTCGCCTTGAACATGCGCAGCGGCACGTTCTGGATGATGTCGCGGCTCAGTTCGTCGGCCAGGCCGGCCGTCTGAAACAGCCGCAGCGCCTCGTCGTCGATGCCGACCGCGCGCGGGAATTCGACGATCTGCGGCGCCCGTTCGACGACGATCGTATCGACGCCATACAGGCCGAGCAGGTTCGCCATGGCCGCGCCGTTCGGCCCCGCGCCGACGATGGCGACCGAGGTCCGGTTCCGGTTGTTCGCTTTCATTCGCCCGCGCCTCCCACGCGCCATGCAGGATCATCGAGACGATCGAGCCAGGTGCGCAGCGCGCGATTGAACGCATCGGGCTGATCGTCGTGCACGTAATGCGTCGCGCCGGGAATGTCGATCCGCTCGATTTCCGCATGGGCGGCCGCCATTTCGGCCGCCACGTCCGCGGACAGGAAATCCGAGTCGCCGCCGCGCAACAACAGCGTGGGCACGTGCAGGTTGAGGATCAGCGGCCACAGATGGACGAGCTGCTCCGGCGTCGCGGCCAGCCGTGCCACCGCGATCCCTTGCGCATCGTGACGCCAGACGATCCGGCCTTGCTCGCCCTCTTTCAGCGAATGTGCGAGGCGCGAATCGAGCGCGGATTCCGTGATGTTCGGCCGCTGGCGTCGCCAGAATGCGCGCGCGTCGTCCCACGACGCGAACGCGTCCGGGGTTTCCTGCAACTCGCGCTTGATGCGCTCGGAACCCGGCGAGCCGGCCGACGCACCGGGGCCCATGTCCTCGATCACGAGGCCGGCGAGCCTTTCGGCGTGCCGTTCCGCTTGCGACGCTGCGTAGACGAACGCATTGGCGCCGCCCATCGAGTGCCCGACCAGCACGAATCGTCGCAGGCCCAGTGCGCGCACCAATGCGTCGAGATCGCGCACGTAGGCTGCCGCGTAGTAGTCCCGCCGCGGATCCCAGTCGCTCAGCCCGCGCCCGCGCTGATCGAGCGCGACGACCCGGTAGCGGTCGACCAGCGCATCGGCGACGGGCGCCCAGGTATGCGCGTAACTGCGCAAGCCGTGCAGCATCACCACGGTCGGCGCATCGTCGCGCCCCCAGCTCACGTAGTGCAGCCGCAGTCCATCGCTGTCGACCCATCCATCCTTGACGGATGCCGTGTTCATGATGTGCTCCCCGATCGGCATGCGCGCTCAGACCAGACCGTCGCGACCGACGATCTCGCTCGCCTTCAGGCCGCCGAGCCGTGCGTGCAGCCGGCCGCGCGTCGCGAACGCGAAGATCACCAGCACTTCGTCGTCGTTGGGTGCATCGGGAAACAGGCACGTCACCGTGTCGTAGTGCGAGCGCACGTAGAGTGCATCCTTGTGCGCGAGCGGCACGTCGATCACGGTATTGATCGGGCCGCGCTTGCCGCTCGACGGCACCCACGATTTGCCGCCGCCCAGCGCCGCGCGGATCGGCTCCGCGAAGATCGACGTGAGGAACGCGTTGCCGTGTTCGTATTCGCCGGCCGAGCCGACCAGGCACGCCTTGCCGTAGCTCTCGATCCCGCGGCCGTCCGCGAGCGACTCGATGCGTCGCGCAAACTCCTTGCCGAGCGCGGGCGACGGGCGCATGAGATCGTCGAGGTTTTCGCTGAATCGCCCCGCGTACGGGTTGTGAACGGCCGCGGCGATCACGATCTTGCGCAGCGGCTCGCCATCCGCGAGCTGGCCGGTTTCGTTCGCGAGCGAATCCTCGATCTGCGTGTACCACTTGCGGATGTGAAAGCCTTCGAAATTGGCGGTCTTGCTCATTTGCATTCCTATATAAGACGTCGATGATGCGGATTGAAAGGCGGCGTTTCAGTCGAACAGCGGTTCGAGCTGGACGGGATCGCTCGGCGCGTTGTATCGATGCAGCACGCGCTTGCCCTCTTCGTCGTCCGTGACCATTTCGCAGAAGAATTCGAGCCGGTTGCCGTCAGGGTCCGTGAAATACACACCGATCCCGACCTTGTGATCGGTGATCTTGACGATCGGCACGTCGCGGCGAATCAGCATCCCGTACAGGCGGCGCAATTCGGTCAGCCCGCCGGCGATTTCGAGGCCGTAGTGCTGCAGGCCGATCGTGCCGAGCTCCGCATCGGATGCCGCGCGAATCAGCGCGATGTCGTGGTGCTTCTGGCCGAACGACATGAACACCCACTGCGCGTCGCGCGCGGTTTCCGTCATGCCGAGCACGTCGGCGTACCAGATGCTCGAGCGGACGGGGTCGCGCACGAACAGCGACAGGTGGGTGCGCTGCACGCGCGGCGTCGGCAGCGGCAGGCCGCTCGCGTTCGCACGCTCGGCGCGTTGGCGGATATCGGACAGTGTCATCGTTCGCTCCGCTCAATGGGTCGACTGCGCGTGGGCGGCCAGCGGCGCCTCGAACGGCGTCCACGCGACCGCCGTGATCTCGCTGAACTCGCGCCATTCCTTGGTCCAGTTACGGCCGCCGTCGCGCGAGCGGAACAGGTGCCCGTACTTGGTGCCCGCATAAACGAGCGCCGGCCGGGCCGCATGCGCGCCGAACGCCCAGAACGTGGAGTTCGGCGGCGTGTGCAGATCCGTCTCGTGCCACGCATGGCCGCGGTCGGTCGAGCGATAGATGCGGCTGCGGGTGCCCGGCGTACCGTCGCCGATCGCCATCAGCAGGTCGCCTTCCGGTTCCGGCAGTTGCACGACGGTGCGCGTGTAGTACAGCCCGTCGAAGCGGTCACGCGACAGCGTGCCGTCCCACGTCAAGCCGTCGTCCTCGCTCACGTACACCGCGTTGACCGTCAGCAGCACCGTGGTCTTCGGGCGGCCTTGCATGGCGGGCAGGATGGCGATCGCGTGAATGTCGCTGTTGCGGATCGCGGTGCCGGGGCCGTCCACGCGCGTCCAGCTCGCACCGGCATCGCGGCTGCGCCACGCGCCGCCCTCCTCCACGCCGTACCAGACGTTGCGGCTGTCGTCCAGATCCACGCAGATCGTCAGCAGCCGCGGACGATTGACGCCCGAGCAAAACTCCGGAAACGCGGGTGCCGTTCTCTCCCAGGTCACGCCCGCGTCGCTCGACTTGTAAAGCGCGGCGCGCGACGGCGCGCCGGTGCCCGCGTAGAGCACCGCCGGGTTCGCCGGATCGATCGCGATCGACCAGACCGTCTGCCCGTTCAGCAGGTTGTCAGGCCGGAACCAGTGCGCGCCGCCATCCTCGCTGATGCACAGGCCCGAATCGGCGCCGGCATAGATCCGCGACGGCGTCGCGGGGCACACCGCGAGCGCGCGCACGATGCCGTCGAACTCGATCGGTTCGGCGAGCCCGAGGCGATGCCAGGTCTTGCCGTCGTCGTTCGAGCGCAGGATGCCTTGCCCGGCGGTGGCGACCAGTACGGTTGCGGTCATGAAATGCTCCTTGTGTCAGAGAAAAATGCCGCGCGTGAGCCCGCCGTCGCAGCCGATCGACTCGCCGGTGATCGAGCCGGACTTCGGCGACGCGAGAAACGCGACGATCCACCCCATTTCTTCCGGCTGCAGCACGCGACGGATCGGCGTGACCTTCACGTAGTTGGCCGCGACCTCCGCGGCCGTGAGCCCTTGCTTCTGCGCTTCCTTCTCGTAGAGCTCGTGGATGTGCGGCGTCTCGACGACGCCCGGGTGAATCGTGTTGACCGTGATGCCGAACGGACCGAGCTGGTCGGACAGCGTCTTGGTCAGGTGCACGATCGCCACGTTGCGCATGCCGGACAGCTGCTTGCTGCCGCGGCCGGTCAGGCCGCCGATATTGACGATCCGGCCGAAGCCGTTGCGCCGCATATACGGCGCGGCCGCCTTCGCACAACGCAGGTAGCCGACCACCTTGATGTCGATGTCCTGCAGCAGCCCCTGCGGATCGGCGTGCTCCAGCTCCGCGCGCACGAGCCCACCCGGATGCGCGGCGCCGTTCAGCAGGACGTCGAGCCGGCCGAAACGCTCGACGCTCGCGGCCATCGCCGCTTCGATCGACGCCATGTCGGTCGTGTCCACCGTGACGGGCAGGATCTCGCCGGCCGCGTCGCCGAGCGGCGCAAGCGCCGTGCGAATCTCGGCGGCGGCCGCTTCGAGGTGTTCGATGCGGCGCGCGGCGATCGCGACGTTGACGCCTTCGCGCGCCAGTTCGAGCGCGACCGCCTTGCCGATGCCCATGCTGCCGCCGGTGATGAACGCGGCTTTTCCGTGCAGTTGCAGATCCATGTCGATGAAAGGTGAGAGTCGGGATTGAGGAAAGGAGCGGGTTGCGCGATCAGGACAACTGCATTTCGACGAGCGTCGGCCCGTCGGTGCGCGCAAGCGCATCGTCGAGCGCTTGCACCAGCGCACGGGTGTCGCTCGCGCGTTGAGCCGGCACGCCGTAGCCGCGTGACAGCGCGAGCCAGTCGATCGGCGGGTCGTCCAGTTGGGTCAGGCGGCTGGCATGCGGCGTATCCGCCGGCAGGCCGCTGCGCGCGAGTTCGGTCTGCAGGATGCCGTAGCGCCGGTTCGAGGCGATCAGCATCACGATCGGCAAACGCTCGCGCGCCATCGTCCACAGCGACTGGATCGTGTACTGCGCACTGCCGTCGGACTGCAGCGCGAACACGCGGCGGTCCGGGCACGCGACGGCGGCGCCCAGTGCCACCGGCAGGCCCTGGCCGATCGCCCCGCCCGTGTTCGTGAGAATCGTGTGGCGACGCGCGCGCGCCGATGCGGTCACGAACGGATAGCCGCACGTGCCGCCCTCGATCGACACGATCGCGTCGTCGGGCAACGCATTCGCGAGCACGCGGCCGACGGCCTGCGGCGTGAGCGGGCCATCCTCCACGCGCCAGCGCTCGACGCGTACACCCGCGTCGTTCGTCGACGCGCCGATGCGATCGGCCAGCGCCTCCAGCGCGTCGTCCGCCGCGTCGCCCGGCGCGGCCAGCGTGACGATGTCCTCCGGTCGCGCGAGTTCGCCGGGAATGCCCTCGTAGCCGAAGTAGGTGACGGGCGCAAGCGCGCCGGCCAGCACCACGCGCCGGCCGGCCAGCGCGGCCAGCGCCGGCTCGGGGAAATAAGGCAGGCGGTCGATGTCCGGCAGGCCGCCGCCGCGCTCCTCGCGCGCGGGAAACGTCTCGCTGAAGCAGGTCGCGCCGGTCGCGGCCGCGATGCGCGCCGCCGCACGCTGCCCGCGGGCCGACAGCGCGCGCGCGCCCATCAGCAGGACGGCGCGATGGCCACTGAGCAGCAGATCGGCAACCCGTTCGACGCGAGCGGCATCGAACGACACCGCGGCCGGGCGCACGACGGCGGGCGACGCCGCGCCGCGCACCCTGGCCGACTGGAGATCGACGGGCAGCACGAGGGTCGCGACGCCGCGCTGCGCGCCCATCGAGGCCGAAATCGCATCGGCCGTATCGGTCGCGAGATCCGTGTCGCGCGCCACGCTGCGATACCACACCGACACCGGACGGGCGAGCGACTCGATGTCGGACGTCAGCGGCGCGTCGTACTTCAGATGCTCCCGCGTGTGATCGCCGACGATGTTCAGGATCGGCGTGCGGGCGCGGCGCGCATTGTGCAGGTTGGCAATGCCGTTCGCGTGGCCGGGCCCGAGGTGCAGCAGCGTCATCGCGGGCTTGCCGGCCATGCGGCCATAGCCGTCCGCGGCGCCCGTGCACACCCCCTCGAACAGCCCGAGGATCGAGCGCATGCCCGCCACGGTATCGAGCGCACCGACGAACGGCATCTCGGTCGTGCCGGGATTGGCGAAACAGACGTCGACGCCGGCGTCGCGCGCCGTGGTGAGGACGACGCTCGCCCCGCTGCTTGTTTCGATATCGCTGTCCGACTGTGGGATGTTCATGCGGCTGCTCGACGGGTTTGGCTGAAGTGGTTTTAATGTAATCCCGAATTACGGTATTTGTCAAACGACCCACTCCGTTTTTCCGATCCACGACGGATCACGTCTACCCGACATTTCTCGCAATTTCACCGTACGAACGAGATGGAGGCACTATCCGATCCCCTCCACGAAACGATTAATTTCCCACAATTCGGTATTTTGCAAAACCCGCACACCAGATCGACCGCCTCCGTGCCGTGCACCCTTCCCCTCCCCATCAATTCTCAAAATTACGATTGCAAATGCCTCTCATTTGCATTAAATTGCCGCGCAAATGTACTGTTTGGAACACAGATGTCGACGCGAGGCCGCCCGCCGTGCCCGAACGCACCGACACAGCACGGGAGGAGTATGAGCAGGAGGAACTGGGCGGCCGCACCGATGGCCATCGTCGTCGGCACGACCGGCATGGGCGCAGCCGACGCGCAGGAAACGGCGCTGCCCACCATCGAGGTCTCCGCGCAACGCGCGACGGCGCCGTTTCGCACGCGCGAATCGACGAGTGCGACGCGCAGCGAGGCGGACGTGATGGAGATTCCGTTCGCGGTCAGCAGCGTCGACACGAAGCTGATCCAGACCGTGGCCGCCACGCGCGGCGACGATCTTTACGACTGGGTCGCGGGCGTCTCGCGCCAGAACAACTTCGGCGGCCTGTGGGACAACTACGCGGTGCGCGGCTTCGCCGGCGACGGCAACACGTCCGGCACCGACTACCTGGTCAACGGCTTTTCGTGGAATCGCGGCATGAGCGTGCCGCGCGACACCGTCAACCTCGAGCGCATGGAAGTGCTCAAGGGGCCGGCGTCCGCGCTGTATGGCCGCGGCGATCCGGGCGGGATCATCAGCTATACGACGAAGCAGCCTCAGTTCGCCCGCGCGAACACCATCGGCGTGTCGGCCGGCAGCTACGGCGCGTTGCGCCAGACACTCGATTCGACCGGCCCCGTCACGAAATCGCTCGCGTACCGCTTCGTCGCGATGAACGAGAACAACGGCAGCTTTCGCGACACTGTGTCGAGCAAACGCTACCTGTTCTCGCCGTCGTTCACGTGGGACATCGGCGCGGACACGACGCTCCACTACGAATTCGAGAGCGCGCGTCAGCGCGCGCCGCTCGATCGCGGCGTGCTGGCGGTCAACGGGCAGTTGGGCGTGATCCCCGCGTCGCGCTTTCTCGGCGAGCCGCGCGACGGCGACTACGACGTGCGCAACACGGGTCACCAGTTCACGCTCGAGCATCGCATCGATTCAAGCTGGTCGATCAATGCCGGCGTCGCGCAACGCAACACCGACCTGACGGGGCGCTCGTCCGAGGCCTTCGCGTTGCAGCCGGACGGCCGCACGCTGTGGCGCCGCTACCGGCAGGTCGCGTTTCACTCGAACGACCTGCAAGGCCGTCTCGAAACCACCGGCGCGTTCCGCACGGGCAGCATCGGCCACACGCTCGTGATGGGCGTCGATGCGTATCGCTTCAACTACGACCAGTTCGTCACGCGCTCCACGCCGAGCGCTTCGGTGCCGTATGCGATCGACATCTTCGATCCGGTCTACGGCCAGCCCGCGCCGACGCCGCGCACCGCGACCAACCTGCTCGAACGCGACGACGGACAAGGCGTCTACGCGCAGGACACGCTCGCGTTCGGGCCGCACTGGAAAATCCTGGCCGGGCTGCGCTGGGATCGCTTCCACCAGTCGATCGACAACCGCCTGAAGGGCATGACGACGAGCCAGCTGCAGACCGCGGTGAGTCCGCGTATCGGCGTCGTGTATGAAATGAGCCCCGCGTGGTCGTTCTATGCGAACACCGCGTATTCGTTCCGGCCGAACAACGGTGCCGACATCAACGGCCGCGCGTTCGATCCCGAAAAGGGCCACGGCTACGAAGCCGGCGCGAAATGGGCCGGCGCGCGCTCGCTCACGACCGTCTCGGCGTTCTACGTCACCAAACGCAACGTGCTCACCGCCGATCCAGCGAATGCCGGCTTCTCGCGCGCGGCCGGCGAAGTGCGCAGCCGCGGCATCGAATTCGAATGGAGCGGCGACCTCGGTCACGGCCTGCGCGGCATCGCGAACCTCGCGTACGTCGACGCCGAGGTCACGCGCGATTCGGTGCTGGCGCCCGGCTCGCGCCTCGTCGACGTACCGCGGCTGAGCGGCAGCGCGCTGCTGATGTACGAGACGACCCTGCCGTTCGCGGACAAGGCCGGCGCGGGTGCCGGCGTGATCTACGTCGGGCGCCGCGCCGGCAACACGGCCAACACGCAGGACGGCTTCGAGCTGCCGGCCTACGCGACCGTGCAGCTCAACGGCTACCTTCAGGTCAACAAGCACCTGCGTGCGTCGGTCGTGCTGAACAACCTGTTCAACCGCACCACCTACGTCAGCTCGTACAACAGCCTGTGGGTCACGCCGGGCGCGCCGCGCAGCCTGTTAGCATCGCTCGCCTACTCGTTCTAGCGCGGCCGGGCGGCTGACGCGACCGCCATCGCGCGTCAGCCGCCTACCACGAAGCGCGCCCCCAGCGCGAGCAGCAACGCCGGCAGCATCACGCACGCCCCGACCGCGAGGAATGCGCGGAAACCGACCTGCAGCCCTTCGCGCCGGATCGCCGCGAGCCACAGAATCGTCGCGAGCGAACCGGTGATCGACAGGTTCGGGCCGAGATCGACGCCGATCAGAATCGCGTCGACCACCGTTTGCGGGCTGTGCGCGGCCTGGATCGTCGAACTCGCGATCAGCCCGGCAGGCAGGTTGTTGACCGCGTTCGACACCAGCGCGACCGCGACGCCGGCCACGGCCGCGGCGACGTGCTCGCCGCTTTGCATCAGCGTATGCAGCAGCCCCGCTAGTACGCGCACCGCGCCGGTCCGGTCGAGCGTCTCGACGACGACGAACAAGCCCGCGACGAGCGGCAGCACGCTCCATGAAATCGCGCGAACGATCGGCACGCAGGCCGCGCGATCCCGCATCACCACGCACGCGACCGTGACGACACCCGCCAGCGCGGTCGGCAACCCGAGCGGGCGGTCGAACACCGACACCGCCATCAGTGCGACGGCCGTTGCGGCGATGCCCGCGAGCGCGATGCGTCCACCGCTCGTCAGCGGCTGCACCGGCAGCCCCGACTCGCAACGGCCGGCAAGCGCACGTCGCTGCACGATCCTCAGCATGACGAACGTGCACGCGATCGACGCGACGGACGGCGCCGCGAAGTGCGCGAGCCAGACGCCGAGCGCCGGCATGTGCGCGCCGTACAGCACCAGGTTCGCCGGATTCGAAATCGGCAGCACGAAGCTCGCGGCATTGGCGACGAGCGCGCAGCTGTACAGCAGCGGCATCGGGTCGGCCTTCGCGCGACGCGCGGCGGCCAGGATCGCGGGTGTCAGCACGACGGCGGTCGCGTCGTTCGACAGGAACACCGTGGTGACGACACCGACGCCGTAGATCAGCGCGAACAGCCGCCGCGGCGAGCCCTGCGCGAGATTGACGACGTGCGTCGCGACCCAGTCGAACAGCCCCTCGCGACGGGCCGCCTCGGACAGCAGCATCATGCCCGTCAGAAAGAGGTACACGTCGCCGCCTTTCGCGACGGCGTCCAGCGCCTGCGCGACGGGCAACAGGTTCAACACGACCAGCAGCAGCGCGCCGCTCACGGCCCAGATGGCCTCGGGCCAGCCGAACGGGCGCGTGATGACGCCCGCGGTGGCGAGCGCGGAAATCAGCCAGGCAAGCGAAACAGGATTCATGGGCAAGTGGATGGAGGCATGGGAATCGATATCGCTTTCACAATGATGTCGCCGACAGATCGGCCGGCTTGCCGCATACGCTGCTCAGCGAGCGCGCGTGACCGAGCCACAGCGCGAGCGAGCCCGTCGACACGGCGCCCAGTACGACGAACGCGGCCGGATAACCGAAGTGCTGCGCGAGCACGCCGCCCAGCACGGGGCTGAGCGCCGCGCCGATGCCCTGCGCGGTCGCGACGGCGCCCTGCCCGGCATTCACGCGGCCAGAGCCATGCAGCAGCCGAACCACGAGCGCGGGCACGACCACGCTTTGCAGGCCGGCGCCGATGCCGTCGAGCACCTGCACCGGCCACACGCCCGCTTCGCTCATCCACGCCGCGGCGACCACCCCGCGCACCGGCAGCACGAGGTACGAGAACAGCAGCACGCGCCAGTAACCGTGCGAGCGAATCAGACGGGGCGCGAGCCACGCCGCCGCGACCATCACGAACTGCGCGATGACGATGGTCTGTGCGGTGAACGCGCTCGGGTTGCTGCGATGCGTGACGACGACACCCATCCCGTAGAGCGGCAGCATCGCTGCATTGCCGAGGTGAAACAGCGCGAGCGACGCGCCGAGCAGCACCAGCGGCCGGTTTTCGGCGAGCGTGCGCAGACCGCTGACGCGCGACGTCGGCGCCGCGCCGACCGCATCGGGATGCGCGGCATCCGTGCCCGGTGTGACGCCGGCAGGATCGAGACCACGGGCGGACGCATGATCGATCGCCTGCCCGGGAATCGCCAGCGTGCTCACGATGGCGAGGACCGTAAACACGCCGACGAGCGCGAACACGGCGTCGAATCCGGCATGCCAGCCGAGCCACCCCGCGAGCGCCGCGCCGGCGACGTTGCCGGCATGGTTCGCCATCTGGTTGCGCCCGAACTGCCGGTCGAACCCCTGCCGCCGCACGATGCCGAGCGTCACGCCCGCGACGGCCGGCGCGAGCGCCGCGCCGCTGACCGCCGCCAGGATTTGCGACGCCGCCACCGCCGGATAGCCGTGGACGAACATCAGCGCGAGCGAGGCCAGTGCCGTCGCGGCGGCCGCGACGACGATCAGCGCCCGCTTCGCGCGCACCGCGTCGACGAGCGCGCCGGCCAGCGGCGTCGCGGCCATCGCGGCGAGCCCGGCCAGCGTCATGACCGAACCGATCGCATCGGCGCCCCAGCCGCGCGACAGCAGGATGACGCCGATGAACGGGCCGATGCCGGCCTGCACGTCGGCCAGGAAGAAGTTGAGCGCTTCGAGCGCGCGTGCCGGCCTCATGGTCGCCTCACCGTCGCACGATCATTCGGCATCCGCATCGACGAGCTCGGCGATCTCGCTCACGTCGAGCGTCGTGCCGTGCGGCGTGACGACGCCATGCCCCCACGCCTGCACATGAACACCGGGACGCAGATAATCGTGCAGCGCTTCAGCTGCATGCGGCGGCACCCGCAGCGCGACGCCGCTCGTCAGCAACGCGCCGTTCAATTCGCCTTTCGGCCCATGCAGCCCGAACGCGACTTCGCCGTTCGATTCCATCGGCTGTCGAGCGGCGTGCGTCGGCTTCGGCGGCGCAGCGTGCGCGGGCCCATCGTCGTTGATGTCGACGCCGTCGCGCCCGGTCAGTTGCACGGCCGCGACCATCGCGGCACGACGCGGCTTGACGCCCCGCACGCGGATGCGGTCGCCGACCGCGACACGGCGCACCAGTTCGCGGCCCAGGTGCGGCGGCACGTGAACCTGCAGGTCGCCGTTCAGGATCAGGCCGTCGATTTCTCCGTGCGGATTGAGCAGGAACTGCGTGACGCGGCCGCGCGTTTCGGGCAGGCAGGCGGGATCGATCCAGTGCATGGCAGGACTCCTTTCGATGGATTGAGGAACGACGTCGCGCGATCAGTGCGCGACATCGTCATAGAGATTCACGACATGGCCCGGCGCGCCGAACGCCGTCGCCTGCAGCGCTTCACCGTAGGCGTTGCGCGTGCCGTAGCCGACCGCGGCCACGCGCTCGCCGGGCGCGAGCAGCGCGCCGAATTGCTGGGCGGCCGGCACGGTCAGCTTGACGATCGCTCCGCTGTCGAGCATCACGCCGTCCGGCTCGCCGCGCGGCGCGCGCGTCACGCGGCGCACGACGCCGGACACGCTCAGGCGGGCAAGGTTGACCCCGCGCAGCGTGGGCGGCACGGGCGCGACGGGCGCGGGCGGCTGATCGGACAGCGACGCGCCGGTGCCGTCGTTGCGGACCACGCGTGCGCGGATTTCATCGTCGACGCGTCGTTCGCCGGCTACCGTCACGCGGTCGCCCGTTTTCACGAGCGCCGTCAGTTGCGAACCGAGATGCGGCGGCAGGAGGACGAGCGTGCCGTCGGTCAGCACGAAGCCGTCGACCGCCCCTTCCGGATTGATCGTCAGGCGCGACAGCGTGCCGGACACCAGCGCGTCGGAGGCGGTGTCGTTTCCGGGCATGGCAGGCACAAGCGCACGAGGCCGAGGCCGAGGCGGAGGCGGCGGAGGCGGCATGGCGCCGGCCGGGTCTTCCGCGCGCGGCGCCGGCGGCACCTGCGCCACGCTGACCGTTGCGACGGCAACGAGCGCGGCAGCGCAGAGCATGCGATACGAGCGGCGAACGGCAGCGCGGCACCGCGGCCGCGATCGGACGACAGGCAGGCACGAGTTCATGGCGGGCTCCGGCGACGGGTTGCGATGCATCGGTATCCGCAATACCCGTGCCAACCTGCGGCGCACCGCGTGGCCGTGCGCCGAACGACGACGCGCGCCAAACGTGTCGGATTTCCCGACACGTCGATTCACCGCATGTCGGCATTCCCGACAGTCGAAACAACGCGACCAGCGGCCCGCTCACACCGATAACGAGCTGGCGCTGGCCCTATTCGTCGCGCTCGATCCCGAGATTCGCCATGCGCGCATAGAGCGACTGGCGGCCGATCCCGAGCTGCCTCGCGGCTTCCGCGCGATTGCCGTTCGCGCGCTCGAGCGCGTGCAGGATCGCCGCGCGCTCGACCGTCGCGAGCGCATCGGGCAGCGGCATGTCGAGCAGGTGCGCCGGCACCGCATCGGCGCCCGACTGGCGCGCCGGCACGGCGCCGAGGCCGAGATCGGCCGCGCTGACGGCCGGCCCGGGGGCGAGCGCGGCCGCCCGCTCCATCACGTTGCGCAGTTCGCGGACGTTGCCCGGCCAGCGGTGATCGAGCAGCGCGCGCTGAGCGTCGTTCGTCAGATGCAGCGCGCGCATGCCTGCCGCGCTGCCCAGGAAATGCGCGGCCAGTGGCAGGATGTCGGCTACACGCTCCGCGAGCGGCGGCAGGTGCAGCGGAATGACGTTCAGCCGATAGAAGAGATCTTCGCGGAACGTGCCGTTCGCGACGGCCGCGGCGAGATCGCGATGCGTCGCGGCCACGACGCGAATGTCGATCGTCGTCGCGCGGTCCGCGCCGAGCGGCATCACCTGGCGCTCCTGCAGCGCGCGCAGCAGCTTCGCCTGCATCGCGGCGGGCATGTCGCCGATCTCGTCGAGAAAGAGCGTGCCGCCGTCGGCCTCGACGAGGCGCCCCGCGCGATCGGCATGCGCGCCGGTAAACGCACCGCGACGATGCCCGAACAACTCGCTTTCGAGCAGATCGGCCGGAATGGCCGCGCAGTTGACGGCGACGAACGGCCCCGCATGGCGAGCCGATGCGGCATGCAGCACGCGCGCCGCCACCTCCTTGCCCGTGCCCGTCTCGCCGGTCAGGAGCACGGTTGCGTCGCTCATCGCGGCCCGGCCGATCTGCTTTTGCACGTCGCGCATCGCGGCGCTCACGCCCAGCAATCGTGGTCGGTCCGCGGAAGGTTCGCCCGCGAAACCGCTGTCGGATGGCGCCGGCGCGGGCGGCTGATTCGCCGACACGATACGTTCGAGCAGTTGCGCGATGTCCCGGCGCCCGATCGGCTTCGTCAGGTGATCGAATGCGCCGAGCCGCATCGCTTCGATCGTGTTGTCGCTGGTCGCGTGGGCCGTCAGCATGACGACCGGAATCGCGGCCAGCGCGGGATCGTCACGCAGTTGCGCGAGCACGGCCAGCCCGTCCAGATCCGGCAGGCGGAAATCCAGAAAGACGCATTCGATGCCGCCGCCGTCGCGCAGCGCGCTGAGCGCGGCCCGGCCGGATGCGGCCTCGACGGCCCGATGACCGAGATCGGCCAGCGTTTCGGCGAGGCCGTCGCGAAAGGCCGCGTCGTCGTCGACTATGAGGATGTTTGCCATGGAATTTCAATCACGAATGCGGCGCCGCCGTCGAGGCGCGCGTGTCCGCCATGCGCCGCCGCCACTTCACGGACCACGGCAAGACCGAGGCCCGTGCCGTCCGCGCGACCCGTCACGAACGGCTCGAAGATCCGCTCGCGCTGCGCGGCCGGCACACCGGGGCCGCTGTCCGACACGGTGATACACAGCCAGTCGCGCCCGGCGACCGCGCGCCGCTCGGCGGTGAGCGTGACCGCGCCGCCGTCGCCCGCATGGTGCAGCGCGTTGAGCAGCAGGTTATCGAGCGCCCGCCGCATCTGGTCGGGATCGAAGGCCGGACGATCCGATGGCCACGCGAGCCGTTCGCCCTGCCCCGCGAGCGACACCGTCAGGTCGATCGCTTGCCGCTGCGCCAGCTCGCGGTGCGCGTCGACGACTTGCGCGAGCCACGCGTCGACGTCGACGAGTGTCGCATGGGGGCGCACCGGCTGCGTCAGCGCGAGCAGGCTCGACAATTGCGCATCGATGCGCTCGATCTGCGCGAGGATCACGCGCAATGCGTCCTGCTGCCGCCGGCCGTCGCCGGCCAGCGCGTTTTCCGCCTTCAGCCGCATCGCGCCCATCGGATTGCGAATCTCGTGCGCGACCTGCGCGGCAAGCTTGCCCAGCATGCCGAAGCGCTCGGCCTGCGCGAGCCGCGTACGCAGTTCGTCGGCCTGCTGTTGCAGCCGGTCGGCGCGGCGCGCCCGCTCGTTGAACGCATCGATGACGCGGTCGAGATCGGGTTCGCCGACGTACGGCAGGTGATGTTCGCGACCGTCGGGCCCCAGCCCGCTCTCGATCCGCGCGAGATTGCGTTTCCAGCGGCGCAGCGCCACGGCCAGCGCCGCCGCGATCGCCAGAATCACCGCGAGCACGGCGGCGAGCCCCGTGGCCAGCAATTCCCCGTGCCGGCCCAGCGGCGGGCGCGCACGCGTCAGCATCCACACGTACAGCCCCGCACCGCCGCGTACCGGACAGGCCGCCGCGATCACGGCATCCTGCGCGCCTTCGACGACGTTCGTCGTCGCGGCATGCGTCGCGGCCGCGGCATGCAGCGTGCGGAGGATCAGCGGCGTTTCCGCTTCCGGAACGTCGCGTTTGACGCCGCTGCCCTGATAAGTGGGAAAGGAATACGCGAGAAAGCCGCTCGCGTCGGGTGCGGCGCCGGGCATCCAGAACCCGCCCTCCATGTCCGGCGCCCGCGAGAGCACGATGTCGAGGATCGCGTGCATCAGATCCGGAGCGGGCCCGGCGCCCGCGGACGCGGACGACGCGCCGTAACGCGACGCGACCGCTTCGCAGGCCGACGCGCCGGCGGCCTTGGCGCTGGCCACCTGCTGACTCTCGGCGGAACTCGCGGTGACCCAGACGACCGCGACCAGCGTCGCGCACAACGCCGCGACGAGTGCCCAGAGCATGACGAGTTGGGTGGAGAACGACGGACGCTTCATCGGATGGGGCTGGCGGTTGAGGACGACAGAATAGCGCATTGCATGCCATGCGAAGCCGCCACGACCGCCATGCGTCGCACCGACGGCCGGCAGATCGGAACGGTAACGGCTCGCCGTGGAAAGCCTGGCGAAAGCCCCGGGGGCTAGACTGCCTTCGGTCCCGATTCCGGTTTGCTGCGGGTACGCGAAGGCATTCGCGACATCGGCCCGGACGGTTCGCTCGCGCGCGAGGTGAAGCGCGGCGACCGCGCGCTCCCCTATCACACCTTCGCGCTGCTGCCGCTCGTGTTCGCGGCCGAACTCGTTCAGCGGCGCAACATCGATCTCTACCGCGAGAACGACGGCGCGATCGGCCGCCTCGCGAACCTCGTGATCGACGCGGTGGGAGATCCCGCGAGTTTCAGGAAAATCACGCCGATCAGGCAGGACCTGTTTCCGTGGATGTTCCGCGACGAACGGAGCTGGGTCGAGCCGTACTACGCACGCTTTCACGATCGCCGCCTGCCGGCGATCATCGCGCCGCGCGACCGGGCCGCGCGTCACCGCCGGTTCGAGCGCGACACCACGTCGATCCACACCGCCAGCACCAGCACCGCGCCCTTGACGATCATCTGCCAGTACGCGTCGACGTCCAGCATCGACATCCCGTTGTCGAGGCTCGCCATCACGAGCGCGCCGATCAGCGCGCCGTAGACCGTGCCCGACCCGCCGCGCATCGAGGTGCCGCCGATGAAGCACGCGGCGATCGCGTCGAGCTCGCCCATCGTGCCGGCGGACGGCGACCCGGCCGCGAGCCGCGCCGTGTTGACGAGGCCGGCGAACGCGCACATCAGGCCCATCAGCGCGAAGATCGCGAGTTTCACGCGATCGGTGTCCACGCCCGACAGCCGCGTCGCCTCCAGGTTCGACCCCACTGCATAGATGCGCCGGCCGAATACCGTCTGCGTCGCGATCCACGAGAACACGCCGAGCAGCGCGAGCAGCAGCAGCACGGGCACCGGAATACCGCCGTAACGGTCGAGCGTCGCGACGAACGCGAACAGCACCGCCCCCGCGCCGACGATCTTCGCGACGTCCTGCCACAGCGGGGCGACCGCGAGCCGGTAGCGCCGCCGCGTGCCGCGCTGCCGCACCACCAGCAGCGTCGCGACCACGAACAGCAGGACCGCGAGGCCGTCGCCGGCCACGCGCGGCAGATAGCCCTGCCCGATGAACACGAAGCCGTCCGACACGGGCGCGATCGTCGAGCCGCCCGTCACGCCGAGCAGGATGCCGCGAAACGCGAGCATCCCGCCGAGCCCGACGATGAACGACGGCACGCGCCGATAGGTCGACCACCAGCCGTTGAAGAGCCCGATCAGCACGCCGAGCGCGAGCACGGCCGGGACCGTCGCCGCGACCGGCCAGTGGCGGTTGACGTCGAGGATCGCGGCGACGCCGCCGAGCAGCCCGAGCAGCGAGCCGACCGACAGGTCGATCTCGCCCGCGATGATGACGAACACCATGCCGCACGCGAGCATGCCGGTGATCGACATCTGCCGCAGCAGGTTCGATACGTTGCGGGGCGTGACGAACGCGCCGTCCGTCAGCACCGAGAAGAATGCCCAGATCGCGACGACCGCGAACAGCAGCGCGAGCACCTTGTAGCGCGTGAAGACATGGCGCAATGGCAGCCGCGGCGCGCGGCCGGCGCCTGCATCCGGCGTCGCCGGGGTCGAGGAAGAAAGTTCGGAATTCATGTCGCACTCGCTGCGGTGGGTTCGGCGGCCAGCCGCGCGGGCTTCAGCGCGGCGCCGAGGATCTGTTCCTGCGTGAGGCCCTGGTTGACGAAATCGCCGCGCAGCTCGCCCTCGCCGATCACCAGCACGCGATCGGCCAGGCCGAGCACCTCCGGCAATTCCGACGACACGACGATCAGCGCGACACCGCGCTGGGCCAGCGCGAAGATCAGCCGGTAGATCTCCGCCTTCGCGCCCACGTCGACGCCGCGCGTCGGTTCGTCGAGGATCAGCACCTGCGGCTCGGTCAGCAGCATCTTCGCGAGCACCGCCTTCTGCTGATTGCCGCCCGACAGGCTCGCGATCGACAGGAACGGGTGCGCTGCGCGCACCGACAGCCGCTGCATCTCGGTGCGGATCGTATCGAGCTCGGCGGCCGCGTCGATCCGCCCGCGCGCCGCGAAGCGCCGCAGCACCGCGAGCGTGATGTTGTGGCCCACGCCGAGCTGCGGCACGATGCCGTGGCGCTTGCGGTCCTCCGGCACCATCGCGATACCGGCGCGGATCGCGTCGGCCGGCGAGCGGATCGACAGCGGCTTGCCGTTCATCGTCACGCTCGCCGTGCACGCGCCCGGATACGCACCGAAGATCGCCTGCATCAACTCGGTGCGGCCCGCGCCGACCAGCCCGGCGACGCCGACGATCTCGCCGCGCCGCACGCTGAACGACACGTCGTCGACGCGCTTGCGGCGTGCGTTCGTCACGTCTCGGCACGTCACGTGGCGCACGTCGAGCACGACGTCGCCGATCTCGTGCGGCTCGCGCGGATACAGGTCGCGGATCTCGCGGCCGACCATCATCGCGATGATCCGGTCGGTGGTCAGCGTGGCCATCGGCTCGGTCGCGACGTGGCGTCCGTCGCGGATCACGGTGACCGTGTCGCACACGGCCGCCACCTCGTCGAGCTTGTGCGAGATGTAGACGCACGCCACCCCACGACGCTTCAGGTCGCGCACGATGTCGAGCAGGATGCGCGTCTCCGACGCACTCAGCGACGACGACGGTTCGTCGAGGATCAGCAGCTTCGCGTGCTTGTTCAGCGCCTTCGCGATCTCGATCAGCTGCTGGTGGCCGCCGCCGTAGTTCATCACCGGCTGCGCGA
The DNA here is from genome assembly GCF_001319805.1 of Burkholderia sp. E168m22. NCBI lineage: Bacteria > Pseudomonadati > Pseudomonadota > Betaproteobacteria > Burkholderiales > Burkholderiaceae > Burkholderia > Burkholderia sp. E168m22. The sequence goes on along the minus strand of NZ_BBSK01000147.1, from coordinate 34,820 downwards.
CGTTGATCGTGTCGATCCGCAGCTCGCGCAGCAGCTCCTCCGCGCGCTGAACCATCGCCGCGAAGTTCATGCGCCCGCCCGGCAGCGTGATCTCGTTGCCGAGGAAGATGTTCTCGGCCACCGACAGTTCGGGCACGAGCATCAGTTCCTGGTGGATGATCACGATGCCCGCGCGCTCGGTGTCGCGCACGCCGGACGCCGCGAGCGGCGCGCCTTCCCAGCGGATTTCGCCGTCCCACGTGCCATGCGGGTACACACCCGACAGCACCTTCATCAGCGTCGACTTGCCGGCGCCGTTCTCGCCGCACAGCCCGACGCATTCGCCGGGGCGCACGGTCAGGTCGATGCCGTCGAGCGCCTTCACGCCGTCGAATGCCTTGACGATGCCGCGCATCGTCAGCAAGGGTTCCGTCATTCGTTCATGCCTCGCAGGATACGCGCGGGCGGCCGGTGAGCCGCCCGCGCGTCGTGCCGTTACTGGCTCGCCAGCTGGGCCTGGGTATAGAAGCCGTCCTTCACGACGACGTCGACGTTGCGCTTGGTCAGCAGCGTCGGCTGCAGCAGCACCGTGTCGACCTTCTTCTTGCCGTTGTCGTATTGCGCGTTGAACGCGGGCTTCGTGCCCTTCGCGAGATCGACCGCGAGCTTCGCAGCTTCGCTCGCGATCAGCTTCAGCGGCTTGTAGACGGTCATCGTCTGCGTGCCGGCGATCACGCGCTTGACCGCGGCCAGATCCGCATCCTGCCCGGACACCGGCACCTTGCCGGCTAGATGCTGCGCGGCGAGCGCCTGGATCGCGCCGCCGGCCGTGCCGTCGTTCGACGCGACGATCGCATCGATCTTGTTGTTGTTCGCGGTCAGCGCGTCCTCGACGATCCGCAGCGCGGTCGAGGCGCTCCATTCGGGCACCCACTGCTGGCCGACCACCTTGATGTCACCGCGGTCGATCGCCGGCTTGAGCACCTTCAGTTGTCCTTCGCGCAGCATCTTCGCGTTGTTGTCGGTCGGCGCGCCGCCCAGCAGGAAATAGTTGCCCTTCGGCTTCGCGTCGAACACGCCCTGCGCCTGCAGCTCGCCGACCTTCTCGTTGTCGAACGAGATGTAGGCGTCGACGTCGGCGTCGAGGATCAGGCGATCGTACGACACGACCTTGATGCCGGCCTTGCGCGCTTCGGCGACGACGTTGCCGAGCGTCTTCGAGTTGAACGGCACGATCACGATCACGTCGACGCCGCGCGAGATCAGGTTCTCGATCTGGGAAATCTGCCGCGCCTCGTTCGCATCGGCCGACTGCACCGACACCTTCGCGCCGAGCTTCGTCGCGGCCGCGACGAAATAGTCGCGATCGCGCGACCAGCGCTCGACGCGCAGGTCGTCGATACAGAAGCCGATCTCGGGCTTGTCCTTGCTCGCGTGGGCGAGCGGCGAGCCCAGCGCGAGGATCGCCAGCGCGGCGGCGCCGGCAAGGGAATGCAATACGGTACGACGCGTCACGGTTTTCATGTCTCCAGACTCCTTGTTATGGAACCACCTCACGAACCGCGGGCGGCCGCCGGATTGCACCGCCCGCATCGAGTCACTGCAATGTGCGTCAGGCGCCCGTCGCAAACACCGGTTCGAGCGCACGGTACAGCGCGCGAAACGTCGGCCGCCGCACGTCGCGATACCACGCGTGCCGCTCGGGATCGGGCTCGCGCACCGCGACGACGGGCGGCTGCGGGCACACGTCGCCGAGCCGCGCATGCGGTTCGAGCGCGAGATGCGCGAGGCGCGCGGCGCCGAGCGCCGGCCCCACTTCGCCGCCCGCGCGCAGCGTCAGCGCACGGCCGCTCAGGTCGGCGAGCATCTGCGTCCAGTACGCGCTGCGCGAGCCGCCGCCGATCACCGTGATGCTGTCGGGTGCGAGCCCGGCCGCATGCAGCGCGTCGATGCCGTCGAGCAGCGCGAAGCCGACGCCTTCGAGCGTCGCGTTCGCGAGATCGGCGCGCCGCGTGTCGGGCGTGAGCCCGTAGAACACGCCCTTCGCGTTCACGTCGTTGTGCGGCGTGCGCTCGCCGCTCAGATACGGCAGGAACCACGGGCGGCTCGCGCGTGCGTTCGTCTCGGCGTCGTCGAGCAGCGCCGCGACGCCGTCGTAACCGGCCAGTTGCGCGGTGAAGTCGACGCAGCCGGCCGCGTTCAGCATCACCGACATCAGGTGCCACGTGTCCGGCAGCGCATGACAGAAGCTGTGCACCGCCGATTCGGGATTCGCGCGAAACCCGTCCGACACCGCGAAATACACGCCCGACGTACCGAGCGACAGCAGCGCGTCGCCGGGCCGCACGATCCCGACGCCGACCGCGCCGGCCGCGTTGTCGCCGCCGCCGGCCACCACCGGGATCTCGCGCAGGCCCAGCGCCCGCGCGACGGCCGGCAGCAGCGTGCCGGTAATGCGGTTGCCTTCGAATACGGGCGGCATCTGCGTGCGCGACAGCCCGCAGGCGGCGAGCAGCGTGTCGTCGTAGTCGCGCTTCGCGACGTCCAGCCACAGCGTGCCGGCGGCATCCGACGGATCGGTTGCGAACGCGCCGGTCAGCCGGTAGCGCAGATAATCCTTCGGCAGCAGCACGTAGGCGACGCGTGCGAACACGTCGGGCTCGTGACGACGCACCCACAGCAGCTTGGGCGCGGTGAAGCCCGGCATCGCGATGTTGCCGGCCACCGTGCGCAATGCGGGCGCGAGCCGTTCGAGTTCCGCACACTCCGCGTCCGCGCGGCCGTCGTTCCACAGAATCGCGGGGCGCAGCACGTCGCCATGCGCATCCAGCAGCGTCGCACCGTGCATCTGCCCGGTCAGCCCGAGTGCGTCGATGTCGCGCGGGTCGATGCCGGCCGTGCGCGCATCCGCGACCAGCGCAGCGAGCGCGCCGCAGGCGGCGTCCCACCAGTCGCGCGGCGCCTGCTCGGACCAGCGCGGCTGCGGCCGGCTCACCGTCAGCGGGCGGCTTGCGCTCGCGCGCACCGCGCCGTCGCGGTCGAGCAGCACCGCCTTCACGCCCGACGTGCCGAGATCGAGTCCGATGTACATGGCGTCAGCGCAGCCCGTAGATCGCCTGGTTCACGATGTTCTCCAGCCGCTCCTGCGCGCCGCTCGCATGCCGCGGGTTCACCCCACGCGCGAGCGCGTCGGCCGCCAGCGATTCCAGCGTATAGCCGCCGGACAGGATCTTGCGGCCGAACGCGTCGTCCCACTGCGCGTAGCGTTGCCGGCGCAGCGCGTCGAGCCGGTCGTTCTCGACCAGCACCGCCGCGCGTTCGAGCGCGAGCGCGAGCACGTCGATCGCGCCGACGTGGCCGTAGAACAGGTCTTCCGGATCGATGCTCTGGCGCCGCACCTTCGCGTCGAAGTTCATCCCGCCGGTCGTGAAGCCGCCGTGGCGCAGGATCTCGTAGAACGCGAGCGTCAGCTCCTCGACGCTGTTCGGGAACTGGTCGGTGTCCCAGCCGTTCTGCGGATCGCCGCGGTTCGCGTCGACGCTGCCGAACACGCCGAGCGCGAAGGCGTTCGCGATCTCGTGATGGAACGAATGACCGGCGAGCGTCGCGTGGTTCGCCTCGATGTTCACGCGAATCTCGTTCTGGAGTCCGTACTGCACGAGGAAGCCGTGCACGGTCGCGACGTCGTAGTCGTACTGGTGCTTGGTCGGCTCCTGCGGCTTCGGCTCGATCAGCAGCGCGCCCTTGAAGCCGATCCGGTGCTTGTGCTCGACGACCATCGACAGGAAGCGGGCGAACTGGTCGCGTTCGCGCTTCAGGTCGGTATTGAGCAGCGTCTCGTAGCCTTCCCGTCCGCCCCACAGCACGTAGTTTTCGCCGCCGAGCCGGTGGGTCGCGTCGAGCGCGTGGCACACCTGGGTCGCCGCCCATGCGAACACGTCGGGGTTCGGGTTGGTCGCGGCGCCGGCCGCGAAGCGCGGGTGCGAGAACAGGTTCGCGGTGCCCCACAGGAGCCGCACGCCACTTGCCTGCTGACGCTCGCCGAGATAGTCGACCATCCGCGCGAAATTGGCTGCGTAGTCGCGCAGGCTGTCGCCTTCCGGCGCGACGTCGGTGTCATGGAACGTATAGAACGGCGTGCCGAGCTTCGTGAAGAATTCGAACGCCGCGTCCGCCTTCTGCCGCGCCCGCTCGAGCGCGTCGCCCGGCTGCTGCCACGGCCGCTGGAACGCGCCCTGCCCGAAGATGTCGTGGCCCGGCCATACGAACGTGTGCCAGTAGCAGACCGCGATCCGCAGATGCTCGGCGAGCGTCTTGCCGAGCACGCGCTTGTCGGGGTCGTAATGGTGATACGCAAGCGGGTTGTCCGACTGCGGGCCTTCGTAGCGAATCGCGGGAATGTGCTCGAAATACGACATGGCGTCTCCGTAGGGGTTCTTGTTGCAGCGCAACGCGCGTCGCGACGACGCACGCGGCCGAATTCGGTTGACTGGATCGTGCCCGCGCGCCTATCGGCCGGCAATTGCGAAATTGCGCAGCGCGCTTGATGTTTCTTGCCAGCCGCTACGTGCGGCACACGTTCCGTCCTACAATCGCCGTACACCACGTACACCAGATATCGCGCGCCGCCGTCCGGGCGCGCCCCGGAGACAACGGCACCGCGCCCGCTAGGCGCGCGCCCCGACACCCAGATGACACGCGCCCCTTCCGCCCAGACACCGCACCGCATCGCGCTGCTGTTCAACGCGAACAAGGTCTACGACCGCGAGATCATCAGCGGCATCGGCCAGTACCTGCACACGACGCGCGTCGTGTGGGACCTGTTCCTCGAAGACGACTTCCGCTGCCGGCTCACCGGGATCGAGCGTTTCGACGGCGACGGCATCATCGCGGACTTCGACGACCCGGCCGTGGCCGACGCGCTCGCCGGTTCGCCGCTGCCGATCGTCGCGATCGGATCGTCGTACGAGGACCCGACGCAGTACCCGGACGATGTCCCATATATTGCGACGGACAACCCGAAGCTCGTGTCGCTCGCCTATACGCACCTGATCGGCGCCGGACTCGCGCACTTCGCGATGTACAGCCTGCCGGTCGCGCAGGAGAACCGCTGGGCGCAGCAGCGCGAACTCGCGTTCGACCGGCTCGCACGCGCGGACGGGCTCGATGCGCCGATCTACCGCGGGCTGTCGACGAGTGCGTCCGGGTGGAATCACGCGATCGAGCAACTGATCGACTGGCTGCATGCGCTGCCGAAGCCGGTCGGCGTGATCGCGGTGACCGATGCGCGCGCGCGGCACCTGCTGCAGGCGTGCCTGATCGCCGGCCTCGCGGTGCCGGAACAGGTCGCGATCATCGGCATCGACAACGATCCGCTCACGCGCACGCTGACGCGCATTCCGCTGTCGTCGGTGATCCAGGGCACCGAGGAAATGGGCCGCACCGCCGCGCACCTGCTGCACCGGATGCTGCGCGGCGCGCGCTTTCCCGGGCAGCGCATTCTCGTGCCGCCGGTCGGCATCAACGTGCTCGAATCGACGCGGCACCAGCCGCTGGCGAGCCCGCACGTGATGCGTGCCCGGCATTTCATCCGCCAGTACGCGTGCCAGGGCATCAAGACCGAACAGGTCGCCGACTATGTCGGCGTGTCGCGCTCGCTGCTCGAGGAGCACTTCCGGCGCGAACTGCAACGCACCGTGCACCAGGAGATCCTGCGCCACAAGCTCGAAGCCGCGCAGGCGCTGCTCGCCGGCCGCCAGGCGTCGAGCGCCGAAGTCGCGATCCGTTGCGGATTCACGTCGCTTCAATACATGTACGCGGTGTTCCGGCGCGAACTCGGCTGTACGCCGCGCGAATACCAGGAACGCGCGGCCGCCTCCCACTGACACCCGCCGCCCATCCGACCTCCACCCATGCATATCGATACCGATTCCTCATACCTGACGCCCGGCGCGGCACGCGTGCTTTCCGAGCCGTGGGGCACGTTGCCCGACGGCGAGCCCGTGCGGCGCTATACGCTGCGCAACGCGCACGGGATGCGCGTCGTCGTCAGCGACCTCGGCGCGACCGTCGTGTCGTGGCTCGCGCCCGATCGCACCGGACGCCTGGCCGATATCGTGCTCGCGCACGACACGCCGGCCGAGTACCTCGAATCCGGCGCCTATCTCGGCGCGACGGTCGGCCGCTGGGCGAACCGGATCGCCGGCGCGCACTTCACGCTCGACGGCGTCGACTACCTGCTCGACCGCAACGAGAACGGCAACCTGCTGCACGGCGGTGCGAACGGTTTTCATCGCGCGCGGTGGGACGTGCTCGACGATGGCGGCGGGCTGACGCTGCAACTCGATTCGCCGGAAGGCGACGCGGGATTCCCCGGCAACGTGCGCGTGCAGGTGCGCTACACGCTCGACGACGACGGCACGCTGACCATCGACTATTCGGGGTGGACCGACGCGCCGACGCCGCTGAACCTGACGAATCACAGTTACTTCAACCTGAACGGGCGCGCGGGCAGCGACGTGCGCGGCCATCTGCTGCACATCGACGCCGATGCATTCCTCGAAGTGGACGACGCGCTGATCCCGACCGGCGCGGCCGACGTGACGGGCACGGCGTTCGATTTCCGGCAAAGCGCGCCGCTCGGCGCGCGCCTCGACTGGCCGCATGCGCAACTGGCGCGGGCGCGCGGCTTCGATCACTGCTACGTCGTCGGCAACGGCGCGCGCGAGGTCCGGCCCGTGGCACGGATCTACGATCCGGAAAGCGGCCGCGAGTTGATCGTGTCGACCGACCAGCGCGGCCTGCAGCTCTATACGGGCAACTATCTCGACGGCTTGCGCGTGAGCGGCGGCACGCGTTGCGTGCCACACGCGGCGCTGTGCGTCGAAGCGGGCGGCTTTCCGGATCAGGTCAACATGGACGGCCTGCGCGACGACGTGATCGTTCGTCCGGGCGACGTGTACCGGCAGACCACGCGGTATCGGGTGGGCGTGCAGGCATAGCGCGCGTGCCGTATCGTCGGCACCCGGCCAGCGCCGCGCGCATCCCGGCCGAACGCCGGGCCGCGCCGCCTCGCGAGACATTGCGACGGCAGGAAAATGCTTTCTACGATTCGTTGGTTTGAGCGGCGCGGCGCAGCCCGTAGCATGGGCGCGTCACCCATCCTCCAGCATCGGAATGTCCGCGCAAACAGACAAGGTCGTCCATTGGCTGCTGTCCAGCCTGGAGCCGAAAAGCCAGCTTTTTCACGTCGGCCAGTATTGCGGCGACTGGCAGGCGTCCACCGCCGGCCGGGCGAAAGCGAGCTTCCACGTCATCCTGCATGGATCGGCGTGGCTGCATTTCGCCGACGGGCGCGACAGCATTCCGGTCGCCGCGGGTGAAGCCGTGTTTCTGCTGCGCGACGTGCCGCACGGGTTGTCGCCGAGCCCGGTCAACCCGCAGGCCTGCGCGGTCGCGGGCGGCCATCCGCTCGAGCGGCGCGGGTCGATGCAACCGCTCGATCCGTCGGTCGACGGCAGCGTCGGGCTCGCCTGCGGCTTCATCGAATTCCACTCCACCGTGTCGCGCGCGATCGTGTCGCTCTTTCCCGAGTATCTGATCGTGCGGCGCGGCGACGACGCGTATCGCGGCATCCACGGGCTGTTCGACCTGATTCGCGCCGAAGGCCGTCACGGCGTCGACGCGCCGTCCCCGCTGATCGACAAGCTGGTCGAACTGCTGCTGTTCTATGCGGTGCGGGATGCCGCCGGGCACGATACCGTGGCCAGCGGGCTCGCCATGCTGATGCAGCGGACTGGGTTCGGCACGCTGGTTGCCGCGATCATCGACGCGCCCGCCGACGCATGGACCACGGAATCGATGGCCGCGTTCGCGAACATGTCGCGCACCGCGTTCTGCAAGCACTTCAGCGAAGCGTCCGGCCATCCGCCGATGCAGTTCGTCACGATGGTGCGGATGCGGCTCGCGGCGGACCTGCTGCAACAAGGCCTGCCGATTTCGCGGGCGGGCGAACTCGTCGGCTATCAGTCGGAATCGGCGTTTGCGCACGCGTTCAAGCGCACGATGGGCATGCAGCCCGGCGCATGGCGCCGCGAGCGCGACGACGCGTCGCGATCGGCGGCGCGCTTGCACTAGCGAGCATCGCGACACCGCGGCGCGCGGCGCGGGACGAACGCACAGGAATCGCGGATGTTCGCGCATTGTCCGGCGGCAGCAGCGCCTCGACAATGATCTCACTGCCCTTTTCGGAGAATCCTGTGAGCCGCCTGCCGTTGCCCACCATCGAGACCGCCCCCGCGGCCAGCCAGCCCTTCCTCGAAAAATCGCAGCGCGCGAACGGCTTCCTGCCGAACCTCGTCCGTTCGCTCGCGAATGCGCCGGTCGCCCTCGAAACCTATCTGACCGTCGCGGAGATCAACGGCCGCGCGGGCCTCACGTTCGCCGAGCGCGAAGCCGTGCAGATCACCGCGGCCGCCGTCCACGGCTGTGCATTCTGCGTGGCCGGCCACACCGCCGCCGCACTGAAAAAAGCCCAGGTCGAGCGCGCCGACGTCGATGCGCTGCGCGACGGCGAGCCGGTCGCCGAGCCGCGGCTGGAAGCCGTCGCTGCTTTCACGCGCGCCGTGATCGCGACGCGCGGCGCCGTGACCGACGACGCGCTCGACGCGTTCCTGGCCGTCGGTTTCACCGAAGCGAACGCGCTCGAAGTGGTGCTGGGCGTGAGCCTCGCGACGCTGTGCAACTTCGCGAACAATCTGGCGCGCAACGAACTCAACCCCGAACTGGCGGCATACCGATGGGAACCCCGGACACAAGCCGCCTGACGGCGCCCGCGCTCGACGCATCGCTCGTCGACTGGCTCGACGCGAACGCCACGCAGCTCGACACGAGCGCCGCGTTGAAAGCGGAAATCGTGCCGCGCCTCGCGGACGCCGGACTGTTCCGGACCGGCGTGCCGGCGAGCCTCGGCGGCGCGGGCGGCACGACCGCGGACGCCATTGCCGGCATCGCCGCGGTGGCCGAGCATTCGCTGACCGCGGCCTTCGTGCTGTGGGGCCAGCGCAGCTTCATCGAATACCTGCTGCAAAGCCCGAATACCGCGCTGCGCGAGCGATGGCTGCCGGCGCTGCTCGACGGCCGTTGTGCCGGCGCCAGCGGCTTGTCGAATGCGATGAAATATCTGTCCGGCATCGAGTCGCTTCAGATCGACGCGACGCCGCACGCGGAACGCGCCCACGACTGGCGGATGACCGGCCGGATGGCGTGGGTGACGAACCTGCGCACCGAACGGTTCGTGGTGGCGGCAGCGGTGGCATTTGGCGATGGCCGGCCGTCCGCGATCGTCGCGATTCCGGATGACGCGCCCGGCCTGACTCGCAGCCCCGATCTCGACCTGATCGCGCTGCGCGGCAGCAACACCGCCGCGCTGCACCTCGACGCCGTACCGGGCGACGCCGCGTGGCTGATCCATCCGGACGCACAAACCTTCCTGTCCGCTGTGCGACCGGCATTCCTCGGCTTGCAGTGCGGGCTGTCGATCGGGCTCGCGCGGCGCTCGCTGGCCGAAGCGCGACGCGCGGCGGAAACGACGCGCGGCATTCTCGGCCCCGAAGTCGAATCCTGCGCGGCCGAACTGGCTGCCGCGTGTGCGCAACTGTCCACCGGCATCGCGGACGGCAGCCTGCGCCTGCATCCCGACCGCCTGTTCGAGTTGCGCATCGCGCTCGCGACGCACGTGGGCACGGCCGTGAACCTCGAACTCGAGGCGAGCGGCGGCCGCGGCTATCTGCGCGATGCGGGGCTCGGCTTCGAGCGACGCTGGCGCGAAGCGGCGTTCATTCCGATCGTCACGCCGAGCGTCGTGCAGTTGAAGGCGCAACTCGCCGCACGGACGCGGAGCATCGCCGCATGACGCGCCCGCTGCTGGACGCCCGCCATCTGACGCTCGGCTACGACGGCGAGCGGCGCAATACCGTGCTCGCCGATGTCTCGCTGTCGGTCGGGCGCGGCGAAATCGTCGCGCTGATCGGCCCGAGCGGCACCGGCAAGTCGAGCCTGCTGCGCGCACTGGCCGGGCTGGAGCGACCGCAATCCGGCACCGTGTCGATCGACGGTACGACGCTGCAGGGCCCGCACCCGAGGATCGCGATCGCGTTTCAGGACCCGTGCCTGCTGCCGTGGCTGTCGACCGAACGGAACGTCGCGTTCGGTCTCGCCTTCGAACATCAGGAGCGCCTCACGCGCGATCAGCAACGCGAACGCGTTCGCTCGGCGCTGCATGCGGTCGGGCTCGAAGCCGCCGCGTCGCTGCGCCCGGCCCAGCTTTCCGGCGGCATGGCGCAGCGCGCGGCGCTCGCCCGCGCGCTGGCGCGTCAACCGCACGCGCTGCTGCTCGACGAGCCGTTCTCGGCGCTCGACGAAGTCACGCGCGCCGCGATGCAGCAGTTGCTGGTGAACATCGTCGCGACGACGCGCTGCGCGACGGTGCTCGTGACCCACGATATCGACGAGGCGCTGCTAGTGGCCGATCGCATCGTGCTGCTCGGCACGCAGGGCCGCTTCATCGACGCGTGGCACGTCGATTATCCGCACCCGCGCGACGCGTTCGTCAGCGAACTCGGCACGATGCGCATCGACATCCTGAAGGCGTTGCAGGCCGGCATGAAGCGCCCGCACGCGTCCGAACTCCATCCCTTGAACTGACCTCCCTATCCATGTGCCAGATTCCGATGTCGCGCCGCGAATGGCTGAAGCTCGCGGCCCTGTTCACCGCGACGGGCGCCGCCCCGTTGCTGTCGATGGCAAATGCGCACGCCGCGGCCGAACCGGATGCGCCGGTTCGCATCGGCTACCTGCCGATCACCGACGCGGCCCCGCTGCTGGTCGCCCACAACAACGGCTATTTCGCATCCGAAGGGCTGACGGTCGAGCAACCGAAGCTGCTGCGCAGCTGGGCGCAGCTCGTCGAAGCGTTCTTGTCCGGCCAGGTCAACGTCGTGCACCTGCTGTCGCCGATGACGCTGTGGGCACGCTACGGCAGCCGCGCGCCGGCGAAGGTGGTCGCGTGGAACCACGTGAACGGCTCCGGGCTGACGGTCGCGCCCGACATCGATTCGCTGCGCGATCTCGGCGGCAAGACCGTCGCGATTCCATTCTGGTACTCGATTCACAACGTCGTACTGCAGGACCTGCTGCGCCAGCAGGGGCTTACGCCGGTGCTCAAGCGGCGCGGCACGCCCGCGGCGAACGAGGTCAACCTGGTCGTGATGGCGCCGTCGGACATGCTGCCCGCGCTCGCCGCGCGCCAGATCGCCGGGTACATCGTCGCGGAGCCGTTCAACGCGACCGCGGAATTGATGAAGATCGGCAAGATCCTGCGCTTCACCGGCGACGTGTGGAAGAACCATGCGTGCTGCGTCGTGTTCATGCACGAGAACGATCTGACGCAGCGCCCCGCGTGGTCGCAAAAGGTCGTCAACGCGATCGTGAAGGCGCAGCTCTGGGGGCGCGCGCATCCGCAGGAAACCGCGCAACTGCTGTCGAAGGACGGCACGCACCGCTATTCGCCGCATACACTCGCGTCGCTCGATCGCGTGCTGGTGCCGTCGGCGTCGCTGGCCGACACCTATCGGGCGAGCGGCGCGATCCGTCATGCCGACTGGCACGCGAAGCGGATCGACTTCCAGCCGTATCCGTTCCCGAGCTATACCGAGGCGCTGGTTCAGCGGCTGAAGCGGACGGTGGTCGACGGCGACAGCACCTTCCTCGCATCGCTCGACCCGGCGTTCGCGGCCCGCGATCTCGTCGACGACCGGTTCGTGCGCAAGAGCATCGACGCGGTCGGTGGCTTGGCCGCGTTCGGCCAATCGGGCGCGTTCCAGCGCGAGGAGATCATCGTTGTCTGACGCGCTCGCCACCCGTCGCTCGTCCGCACCCGACACGCGCCGGGCCGGCGGCGCCCGCTACCCGGCACGCGTTGCCGCGGGCTGGCTCGGCGTGGCCGGGCTCGTGGCGACGGTCGCCGTCTGGTGGGCCGCGATCCACCTGTTGACCGAGCCCGGCTCACTTGGCCGGCAGTTCGCGCCGGACAGCGCGTTCGCGAGCCTGCGCGCGCTGTGTGCGGACGATCAGCTGCTCGAACACGCGCTCGTCAGCCTGCGACGCATCGGCGTCGGGCTCGGCACGGCGCTGCTGATCGGCGTCCCGCTCGGCCTGTTGCTCGGCCGCGTGCGATGGGTCGAGCGGATGCTGTCGCCGACGTTCCAGTTCCTGCGCATGGTGTCACCGTTGTCGTGGATGCCGCTCGCGGTCATGTCGTTCGGCATCGGCGACCGCGCGATCTACTTCCTGCTCGGGTTCGCCGCGCTGTGGCCGGTGCTGATGAGCACGGCCGCCGGCGTCACGCAGATCGACCGGCGCTGGCTGCAGCTCGGCGCGAGCCTCGCGGCCACCCGCCGCGAGTTGCTGGTCCATATCGTGCTGCCCGCGATCGCGGGGCCGCTGCTCAACGGCATCCGGCTCGCGATCGGCATTCTGTGGATCGTGCTGGTGCCGGCCGAGATGCTCGGCGTCAATGCGGGCCTCGGCTACCTGATCCTCGATACGCGCGACCGGCTCGCGTATTCTGAACTGACGGCGGTGATCGTCGTGATCGGCGCGCTCGGCTTCACGCTCGACGGCATCGCGCGGGTGTTGACCCGCGCGCTGCTGGCGTCCGACCGCTAGCACCGCCATGGAGACAGGCAGCGCTCGGGCGGACCGTTTGCCGTGGGCGGCTCAATTCCACGCATGCCGCGCCGGGCGGGCGCCGTTCAGGTAGTAGTTGCCGACGAGGTGATATTTCCAGCGCACCGGATCGTGCAGCGTATGCGTGCGCGCGTTGCGCCAATGCCGGTCGAGATTGTGCTCCGCGAGCGTCGACTGCGTGCCGGCCAGCTCGAACAGCTTCTCGCCGGCGAGCAGCGCGACCTCGGTCGTCAGCACCTTCGCTTCGCCGACCGCGACGGACGCCCGTGCGACGTCGTCCTCGGTCACGTCGCCCTTGGCCGTGATCTCGTCGAGCGTGCGCGCCGCACGTTCGAGCAACGCGTCGGCCGCATGCAGCTGGATGTGCAGGCGGCCGATTTCGCGAATCGTCAGCGGATCGTCGACCGCCCGCTCGACGCCGCTGTCGACCCACGGCCGCGTGCGGGTCCGCACGAACGCGAGCGTATCGTCGATGGCCGCCTTCGCGATGCCCGCGTCGATCGCCGCCTGGATGATCTGCGACAGCGGGCCGTTGAGCGTCGGCACGTCCGACACGCGCTGCGCGGGCAGCACGTGCGACGCCGGGATGCGCACCGCGTCGAGCACGACCGTGCCGCTCGCGGTCGTGCGCTGGCCGAATCCCGACCAGTCGTCGATCACGGTCAGCCCCGGCGTCGGTTGCGGCACGTACGCGAGCCAGGCCTGCTGCGCGTCGTCGAGCCCGAGCACCGGCACGTAATGCGCGAACAGCGCGCCGGTCGAGTAGAACTTCGTGCCGTCGACCACATAGTCGTCGCCGTCGCGGCGCACGCGCGTCTTCAGGTCGAGCACGTGCTTCGTGCCCTTCTCCGAGAACCCGTTGCCGAACCGCTTGCCGCTCAGCACTTCGGCGAAGAAATGACGCTTTTGCGCATCGGTGCCGACGAGCGTGATCACGTCGATCAGCCCGAAATGATTCTGCGGAAGCTGCCCGAGCGACGCATCGGCCGCGGCGATGATCTTGATCACCTCGGTGAGCGTCACGTGCGACACGCCTGCGCCGCCGTATGCCTTCGGCACCGTGATCGCCCACAGCCCCGATTGCGAAAACCATTCGATTTCCTCGCGCGGCAGGCGGCGATCGCGATCGCGCTCGGCAGCCCCTTGCGCGAGGCGTTGCGCCAGCGCATGCGCGACCGCGATCGCTTCCGCATCGTCCGCGATCACGCGGGCCACCTGCGGTCGTGCATCGGCCGGCCGCTCCTGAATCGTCGCGCTCGTGTCTGACATCGGGCTCTCCTGTCGAATGGCGAAAGCATTCAATCTAGCAGCGCCGCGCGGGCCGGAAAACCGAGCGATTCTCGGAACGATATTCCTTTGGAGAACAAACGACGTCGATCCCGACGCAGGTGAATCGGCGTTTCGACGTCGCAACGGATGCATGAACGTCGATGCGTCCCCGCGCGGTTGCGGACGCAGTCTCGGTCGCAGCGCTGTAATACGCAGCGACGATAACGATCCGAGAATCCGTTATTGGAACGCTCGCGTCGCGCTTCCTATACTGGGCTCCCGGCGCACGCCCTTCGAGGAAACCCGCATGACTTCGTCGCACGCAGCTCCCGACCTTTCCACCGGTACCGATTACGATGCGCTCGCGAGCCGGTTCCGGCCGATCTTCGAGCGTATCGCCGCCGGCACCGCCGAGCGCGAACGCAACCGTGAACTCCCGCACGAGGCGATCGGCTGGCTGAAGTCGGCCGGCTTCGGCGCAATCCGGCTGCCGGCGAGCGCCGGCGGCGCGGGCGCATCGCTGCCGCAGTTGTTCCGGCTGCTGACCGAGCTGGCCGCCGCCGATTCCAATTTGCCGCAGGCGCTGCGTGGGCATTTCGCGTTCGTCGAGGATTGGCTGAACGCGCCGGCCGGGCCGCAGCGCACGACCTGGTTCGACCGCTTCGCGAGCGGCCAGCTCGTCGGCAATGCGTGGTCGGAAGCCGGCGACGTGCCGCTCGGCCAGACCGTTACCAAGGTGTCGGAGCAGAACGGCCGGCTCGTGCTGAACGGCCGGAAGTTCTACAGCACCGGCAGCCTGTTCGCCGACTGGATCGACGTGTTCGCGCAGCGCGCGCACGACGGCAGCGACGTGATCGTCGCCGTCGCGACCGCGCAGCCGGGCGTGATCCGTGAGGACGACTGGGACGGCTTCGGCCAGACCACCACCGGCAGCGGCACGACGCGTTTCGAGAATGCGACGATCGACGCGGACAACGTGATCGATTTCGCGCGCCGCTTCAAGTACCAGACCGCGTTCTACCAGCTGTTCCACGTCGCGACGCTGGCCGGCATCGGCCACGCGATCGTGCGCGACGCGGGCGAGCTCGTGCGCAACCGCACGCGCGTGTACAGCCACGGCAATGCGCCGCGTGCGGGTGACGATGCGCAGCTGCAGCAGGTGATCGGCGAGATCGCGTCATGGGCGTACGCGGCCGACGCGCTCGCACTGCGTGCCGCACAGCCGCTTCAGCACGCGTACGAAGCGCGCTTCGGCGGCGACGAAGCGGCCGAGCAGGCCGCGAACGTCGCGGCCGAAATCGAATCCGCGCAGAGCCAGCTCGTCGTGTCCGAACTCGTGCTGCGCGCGGCGACGCGCCTGTTCGACGCGCTCGGCGCGTCGGCCACCCGCAGCACGACCGCGCTCGATCGCCACTGGCGCAACGCGCGCACGGTGTCGTCGCACAATCCGCTCGTGTACAAGGCGCGCATCGTCGGTGACTGGATCATCAACGGCCGCACGCCGCCGTTCGTCTGGCGCGTCGGCAACGGGGCGGACGCCAACGCGGGTGCCGGTGCGGGAACGGGGGCCGCGCAATGAGCAAGACGATCCGCTTCAACGCATTCGAGATGAACTGCGTGGGCCACCAGTCGCCCGGCCTGTGGGCGCATCCGCGCGACCGCTCGTGGCAGTACAAGGATCTCGACTACTGGACCGACCTCGCGCGCGTGCTCGAACGCGGGATCTTCGATGCGATCTTCATCGCGGACGTGATCGGCTACTACGACGTGTACAAGGGCAGCAACTATCACGCGCTGCACCAGGCCGCACAGATTCCCGTCAACGATCCGCTGCAACTGGCCGCGCCGATCGCGATGGCGACCGAGCATCTCGGCATCGGCATCACCGCGTCGACGACGTTCGAGCACCCGTACACGTTTGCCCGCCGGCTATCGACCGCCGACCATCACACGAAGGGCCGGCTCGCGTGGAACATCGTCACGTCGTATCTGGAGAGCGGCGCGAAGAACGTCGGCGATCACGGGCTGCGCACGCACGACGACCGCTATGCGGTCGCGGCCGAATACGTCGAGGTGCTGTACAAGCTGTTCGAAGGTAGCTGGGAGGATGGCGCGGTGGTGCGCGATCGCGACGGCCGCGTGTTCACGCATCCGGAGAAAGTGCACGAGATCGGCCACAAGGGCCGCTTCTTCGACGTGCCCGGCTATCACCTGTGCGAGCCGTCGCCGCAGCGCACGCCGGTGCTGTTCCAGGCCGGCGCGTCGGGCCCCGGCAAGGCGTTCGCCGCGCAGCACGCTGAATGCGTGTTCGTCGCCGCGCCGACCCGCGACCAGCTCGCGCGCTACGTGGCCGACGTGCGCGCACAGGCCGCGGCCGCCGGGCGCGACCCGGCGAAGGTGCTGATCTACAACCTCGTGACGGTGATCGTCGACGAGACCGACGAGAAGGCGCAAGCGAAGTTCGACGAGTATCGGCGCTACGTGTCGTACGACGGCTCGCTGGTGTTCATGTCCGGCTGGACCGGCATCGACTTCGGCCAGTACGCGCCGACCGATCCCGTCAGGCGTGTCGAAACGAACGCGATCGTGTCGGCGGTCGAACACCTGTCGGGCGGCGACACCGCGTGGACGATCGAGGCGCTGGCGGCCTGGGGCGGCATCGGCGGGATGGGCCCGGTGTTCGTCGGGTCGGCGTCGACCGTCGCGGACATCCTGCAGGAATGGGTGGCCGCGACCGACGTGGACGGCTTCAATCTCGCGTATGCGGTCGCGCATGAAACCTTCGAGGACGTCGTGCGCCATCTCGTGCCGGAGCTGCAGCGCCGCGGCGTGTATCCGACCGCGTATGCGCCGGGCACGCTGCGCGAAAAACTCTTCGGCGGCTCGGCGCGGCTGCCGGATGAGCATCCGGCCGCGCAGTTTCGCGATATCGAACAGGTCAAGCGCGCGGCCGAGCGGGAAGCGGTCAGCGCGTAGCGTCGGGCAACGTCGAAGCCGGTCTGTCCGCATTCATGCGACGGCCGGCTTCAGTACAAACGGCTTCGTGCAGTCTGACGAAGCCGTTTGTATTTGCCGGGAAACAACGAGCGCTTCGCGTCGACAGTTACGCCACGCTTTCGTCGTCGACGTCGTTCGCCGTCGGCTCATAGCGAATGATCAGCAGAAACACGATCGGCGTGACCGCACTGATCGCGACGACCCAGAACATGTCGGTGCCGAGACGCGCCTGCAGGATCGGCAGCACGAACAGCGCGAGCGCCTGGCCGATGCCGCACAGCGACCGCCCGAAGCCGACGCCGGTGCCGCGGATCGCGGCCGGATACGACAGCGTCGGATAGATCATCATCTGCGCGCCCGGCCCGAAACCTTCGGCGAACAGCCAGGTACCGAGCATCAGCAGCACGACGCCGACCGCCAATGCACCGTGCGGATGCCCCGCCAGCGCCAGCGCGACGAGCGCGACCGTTTGCAACGCAAACCCCGCGATCGCGACATGCCGTGACGGATAGCGATACGCGAGGCGCATGCCGAGCAAGCCGCCGGTGAACGCGAACAGCACGTTCAATGCGAGCGACGCCGCGATCGTCTCGAACACGCCCGCGCCGAGGAATTGCGACAGGATCGACGGCAGGAAGAACGCGATCGCCGTGTATTCGAACGGGATGCACAGGTTCATCACGCTGGCGACGATCGTGCGCCCCAGATACGGACGCTGGAACAGCACGCGAATCCGCACCGGCGGCGGGCTCGGTTCGCGCCGCGCATCGTCCGCTTCGTGCGCGTGAATGCCGTACGACTCGCGCAGGATGCGCGCTGCGTTGGCCAGGTCGCCCTGATTCGCGGCCCACAGCGGCGATTCGTTCATGAAGCGGTTGCGGAACAGGATGATGACGAGCGCCGGCACCGCGCCGAAGATCAGCGAGGCGCGCCACAGCCAGCCCGCATGCTCGGCCGGCAGCAGGAAATACAGGCCGAAGATCAGCAGGAAGCACACCGACGACGCGACGTACCACATCGGGCACCACGCGGCGAGCCGCGACGCCTTGTTGCCGCGGCCGTTGAACTTCGAGAATTCCGCGAGAAACGCCATCGCGACGGGCAGGTCGATGCCGACGCCGAGCCCCATCACGAAGCGGGCGCCGATCAGCACCCACACGTTCGGTGCGAGCCCGGCCGCGATCGCCGCGACCACGAAGAACAGCATGTCGGCCATGAACACCTGGTAGCGGCCGATCCGGTCGGTCAGCCAGCCGCCGATCAGGCTGCCGAAGATCGTGCCGATCATGATCGCCGAACCGACCAGCCCGGTCAGCGCGGGCGTCAGCCCGAATTCGCGCGCCACGTCGTCGATGCCGTACGACAGCGTCGTGAGGTCGTACGCATCGAGAAACACGCCGCCGAGCGCCAGCAGCACGATCATCCGTGCGTGGCTCACCGAACTGTCCACCGTATTGATCAGGCGCGCGACGTCGCTGGCCGAGCGGATGGGGGAAGAAACCGGCGTGACTGAGCCAAGATCGATCGAACTCATCGGATTCCTTAGTTTGATGCCGAATGCACGGCAAGGTGATCGTGAAGCCGGGGAACCGGTCAGGCGCCTTCGCGACCATCGCGGCGCCGAGCGCATGCGGCCCCGCTGCGGCCGGGTTCCGGCAGCGGAAATTCTGTTCCCTCGATCCGGCAATCCCAAGCGATATAAACCGATAAATTAATCGGCGTGCGTCATAAAGTTGCGCGGGCGGCGCTTAGCAGCCGCACGCATGTTCAAACGTGGATTTCTTCGTTAACGGATCGCTTGCGCTTCGTTACATTAGCCGGTCACCTGCCTGTTCGCGGCGCGTTGCCGCTCTTCCGGAGAATCCCCGATGAAGCCGTTCTGGTCCCGCGTGTGGCAATCCGCGGCCCTCGTCGTTGCCGCGCTTGCCGGCCTCATGTCCATGCAAGCGCAGGCGGCGACGCCTGCGGAAATCCGCGTCGACTACGCGTACTACTCGCCCGAGAGTCTCGTGATCCGCCACTTCGGCTGGCTCGACGATGCGTTCAAGGCCGACGGTACGTCGATTCGCTGGGTGCTGAGCCTCGGCAGCAACCGCGCGCTCGAATACCTGAACAGCGGCGCGGTCGATTTCGGCTCGGCCGCGGGGCTCGCGTCGGTGCTCGCCCGCGCGAACGGCAACCCGATCCACACGGTCTACGTGTTCTCGCGCCCCGAATGGACGGCGCTCGTGGTACGCAAGGATTCGCCGATCCGTTCGCTCGCCGATCTGAAGGGCAAGAAGATCGCCGCGACGCGCGGCACCGATCCGTTCCTGTTCACGCTGCGCGCGCTGCACACCGTTGGCCTGACGCGCGACGACGTCGAGATCGTCAACCTGCAGCATCCGGACGGCCGCACCGCGCTCGCGAACGGTCAGGTCGATGCGTGGGCCGGGCTCGATCCGCACATGGCCGCCGCCCAGCTCGACGATGGCGCGCGCCTGCTGTATCGCAACGTCGCGTTCAATACGTACGGGTTCCTGAATGTTCGCGACGCGTTCGCCAGCCAGTATCCGCAGGCGGTCGAGCGCGTGCTGAAGGTCTACGACCGCGCACGCCAGTGGATCGGCGCGCATCCGGCCGAAACCGCGCAGATCATTGCCGACGAATCGAAGGTGTCGCTGCCGGTCGCGAAGCTGCAGCTTCAGCGCAACGACTTCAGCGATCCGGTGCCGGGCGACACGCAGCGCGCGGCGCTGAAGGCCGCGGCGCCGGTGCTGACGGCCGAGCAGTTGACCAAACCGGGCGTCGATCCCGCGAAGATCGTCGATACGCTGATCGATCCGTCGTTCGCGCGCCCGATCGTCGCCGCGTCGCACTGAGACCGAGCGTGCCGCCGATGACGGACACCACCGCGCGCGGCGACGCGCTCGCGTCGCACCCGCCCGCTTCGCCGCCTCCTGGAGCCCGACGTGATCCGCTGCGCGCGTGGCGAATCGCTGGCCTCGCACTGCCGTTCGCCGCGCTCGTGCTGCTGGAGATCGTGGTGCGGCGCGGCTGGCTGCCCGATCATCTCGTGCCGGCGCCGAGCGAGATTCTCGATACGCTGGCGCGGATGGGCGTCATCCGGGTCGCACGTCACGTCGGCGCGAGCACGCTGCGCGTCGCGGCCGGGTTTGCGGCCGGCGCCGGGCTCGCGCTCGTCGTCGGCGCGGCGATGGGCCTGAGCCGCCGGATCGACGCGCTGTTCGAACCGACGTTCCAGGCACTGCGCGCGATTCCGTCGCTTGCGTGGGTGCCGGTGCTGCTGCTGTGGCTCGGCATCGATGAAGCACCGAAAATCACGCTGATCGCGATCGGCGCGTTCTTTCCGGTTCACCTCGCGGTGGTCGCCGGCATTCGCGACGTCGACCGCAAGCTCGTCGAGCTCGGCGCGGTGTACCGGCTCGGCCCGCTCGCGCTGTTCCGCCGCATCCTGCTGCCGGCCGCGCTGCCGCAGATCGTCACCGGCCTGCGCACCGGCCTCAGTCTCGCGTGGATGTTCATGGTCGCCGCGGAACTGATCGCGGCCACGCGCGGCCTCGGCTTCCTGCTGAGCGACGGTCGCGAAACCGGGCGGCCCGATCTCGTGTTCGGCGCGATCCTGCTGCTCGCGTTGCTCGGCAAGCTGACCGACGGCGCGATGCGCCGCATCGAGTCGCGCTGGCTCGGCTGGCGCGACGCGTTCGATGGCGCATCGCGCGAGGGCAGGAAATGAGCGCCTCCCCTTCCATCCGCCCGACAGCCGGCATCGCCCCGCCGCTGCTCGATCTGCGGATCGCCCGCAAGCTGTACGGCGATCGCACGATCCTTTCCGATATCGCGTTGCAGGTCGCACGCGGCGAAATCGTCTGCGTGGTCGGCCCGAGCGGCTGCGGCAAGAGCACGCTGCTGCGGATCGTCGCCGGCCTCGACCCGGATTTCCGCGGCAGCGTGACGCTCGACGGCAGCGCGCTGGCCGGGCCGTCCGCGCGCGTCGGCGTGATCTTTCAGGAGCCGCGGCTGCTGCCGTGGCTGTCGATCGCAGACAACGTCGGCTTCGCGTCCGGCGCGCGGGGCGGCCGCGACCCCAGCGTCGAGCGGTTGCTCGACGAGGTTGGGCTGGCCGGCGTCGCGCGGCAACTGCCGGCCACGTTGTCCGGCGGGATGGCGCAGCGCGCCGCGATCGCGCGCGGGCTGTTCGGCGAGCCGGATCTGCTGCTGCTCGACGAGCCGTTCAGCGCGGTCGACGCGATCACGCGGATGCGCTTGCAGACGCTGCTGCTCGACGTCGTCCACCGGCACCGGATGGCCGCGATCGTCGTCACGCACGATCTCGACGAGGCGCTGTATCTCGGCGATCGCGTGCTGATGCTCGCGCCGAACCCGGGCCGCGTCGACGACGAAATCCAGGTCGACGTCGCACGGCCGCGCGACCGGCGCGATCCGTCGCTGGCCGCGCAGCGCGCGCGGCTCATCGATGCGTTCCAGCGCTTTCACGATCGCGCGGCGGGCGACCCGGCAGGCATCCCGATCACGTCGGCCTGACCTCGCCACTTCACTGAGCAGCCGCCGACCGGACGAACGCGGCCAGATCGCGATTGAACCGTTCGGCTTCCTCGATGAACGGCGCGTGCCCGGATTCCGCGTACACCTTGCTGGCGATACGCGGATTCAGCTCAGCCGCGCGGGCCAGCGTCGCGTGCGTATCGACCAGCGCATCGCGACCGCCGTAGAGGAACAGCAACGGCACGCGCGCGTGGCCGAGCCCCGCGGCGGCGAATACCGACATCGTTGGAATGGCCTTTTGCATGTCCCACGACGCCATCGCGGCGTTCGCGAGCAAGCGCTCGAACGTGGCGGTGTCCGGCCGACGGTTGAAGCACAGGCCGACGAACGTGCGCTCGCCGTCGAGATGGGTTTTCAGATCCGGCACGTTCATGTCCCGATACACGTCCGGATGATCGACGATCTGGCCCGGCGCAAGCTCGACCACGCCGTCGACATACACGGCGCCCGCGATCGCGCGATCGCCGTACCTGGCGAGGTAGTTCGAGATCACCACGCCGCCGAGCGACCAGCCGACCACGACGGGTTTGCGCGCATGCGCGCCGTCGATGACCGCGGCGAGATCGTCGCCCCAGCGGGTTCCGTCGCGATACGGCTGCGCGCCGGACGGCTTGTCCGACAGCCCGTGGCCGCGCAGGTCGTACGTGATGATCCGGAAGCCGCGCAGTTCCGGGCTCTGGACTTGCGCGTCCCAGTTCAGGCGGCTGCCGAGCAGGCCGTGGATCAGGATGACCGGCACGCCGTCCGGGTCGCCGCTTTCCTGAACGGCCAGCTTCACGCCGTCCGTCGACGTCACGGTATAGGTCAGCGGCGCGGCGGCCGCATCGTACGCCAACGCGAACGGCGTCACCCACCAGATCACGGCGATCAGCCAGCGGATCAGCACTCGGGTAGTCATGGGTTCTTTCCTCCAGGCATGAACGGACGCTCAGTCTCAACCCTCACACTGATGTGAGAGTCAAGCGAATCGTGCTAACCTGCCCTTCATGAAAAATCCGCCTACCCAGCCGCTGCTGACCATCGGCAAACTCGCGCAGCTCACCGGCGCGAGCGTGCGCTCGATCCGGCACTACGACGAGCACGGCCTGCTCGCGTCGGTGCGCGCGGACAACGGCTATCGCCTGTTTCCCGACAAGGCTGTGACGCAGGTCAAGCAGATTCAGCGCATGATCGCGACCGGTTTCACCCTCGACGACATTCGCGGTTTTCCGGACTGCATGCTGCTGATCGAAGGTGCGCGTTCGTGCGATCAGATCACCGACGTCCAGCGCGAACGCCTCGAAGCGATCGACCGTCAGATCGCCGATCTCGAGAAGCGACGCGCAAGGCTCGTCAAAATGTTGCGGGATGGTGCGGTGCCGCCGCTCGATTGATCAGTGCGTCTTTCCCGCTACGGATGCGAGCCCATCCACGCGCATCGGGCACAATACGCGCCCTCACCTTTTTGCCCGTGGTCACACTCATGCGCGTCATCGTCGTCGGAACGAGCGGATCGGGAAAATCCACCTTCGCCAGCGCGCTGGCAACCGCCGCAGCGTGCCCATACATCGAACTCGATCGGCTCTACTGGGGCCCCGGCTGGACCGCCGTGCCGCCCGCGCAGTTCGAACATGCGGTGCTGGCGGCGACGACCGGCGACCGCTGGGTCGCCGACGGAAACTACAGCGCGGTGTGCGACGTGCTGTGGTCGCGGGCCACGCACGTCGTGTGGCTCAACTTCGGCCGATGGACGGTGTTTTCCCGTGTGCTGCGGCGCACGATCGGCCGCGGGCTCATGCGCACCCGGCTCTCTCACGGCAACCGGGAATCGCTGCGGATGGCGTTCTGTTCGCGCGACTCGGTGCTGCTGTGGTCGTACACGACGTTCACGAAAAACCGCGTCAAGTTCGCCGGCTTGCGCGACGACCCGAAATACGCGCATCTGCAATGGATGGAAATCACCGAGCCGTCGCATACCCGCGCAGTCATCGAGATGCTGGCCCGCACCGGCCTCTGCGACTGAACGCGGCACGACAACGGCCACCTCGCGTCAATCGTCGAAGGTACCCTGATATTCCGGCGCGGCATCCGCACGCGTATTCAGTTCGAACATCACGCCACCCGGCGCGCGGCAAAAGAAGCGCGAGCCGCGCCCGTTGTTGAACACGTCCGTCTCCATTGCAACGCCCTCTTCCTTGAAGCGCGCGAACAACGCGTGCACGGCATCGAGACTCGGCAGTTCGAAGCCGACGTGGAAATTGGTCGGCCATGCGGGCACGCCATCGCCGACGTGATCGATCACGACGTCGAAGCCCGGGCGCTTGAGAATCCAGGATTTGTCCCAGCTTCCCGCGATCGTGAAGCCGAGGTATCGCTCGAAGAATCGGGCCGTCGCCAGCGTATCGGCCGAGGGGAAGCTCAGGTGGTTGAGCTTCATCGTGGGTGTCGTTTCGGTCATGGTCATGGTCATGGTCGTGCTCTCCGATGCGGTGGTGGGCGGAGGCCCCATGCCGTGCCGCCCGAGGACTTCAGAATACGAGCGCGGGCTCACATTCAACAACTCGCATTGAACGTTGCGCCGGACGCGGGCGAAACCCTTGCGGGGCCGGTAGTCGAGCGATGAAGGCGATCTCGGCGGACGGCGCCACTCGCATTCGCGACAGGTGCCGTCGATGCGGGATGGCCGGTCAGATGAAGGCGCCAAACGACGACGGCCCGGGATTCGCAAACGAACCCCGGGCCACCGCTCGACCGCGGGTGCCGGGCATGACATGCATTGCCCGGCACCCGCGCATCGCTCAACGCTACGCGAGCTGCATCAGAACTGATAACCCGCGCCGACCACTGCGCCGAAGTCCGAGCGCGTGTTGCCCGTCACCGATGCCTTGACGACCCAGCGGTTGCTCTCCGTCACGTACGAGTAGCCGGCCGCGAAGCCTTGCTGGCCGTGATAGTTCGACGTCGCCGCCGACACCATCGAGCGCCCCGCGCCGGTCGGCTGCGGCAAGCCGGCCACCGCCATCGCCGACGCGACACCGCCGTACATGTCCTTCTTCAGGTCGTTGAACGAGTTGTACACCTGCCCGATGCGCTGGTCGGTATACCCCTTCGCCTGCGTCGACGCCGTCGCGAGGTTGTCGTTCAGCTGCTGCACGTTCACCGCGTCGGTCGGCGCCGTGCCGGCCGCGACGTTCGTGATCTGGCGCTCGCTGCCCTTCGCGCCGACCGAGAACGAGTTGTCGCGATCGGCGACGGAGCCCTGGCCAACGGCCACCGCATTCTTGCCGGTTGCGGTCGCCGTCGAGCCGATCGCCCCCGCATCGGCGCGCGCGATCCACGTGGTGTTCGCATCGGTCGCGGCCGCGCGGATCTTGTCGTTGGCCGCGACGTTCTGCAGCGCGGCGTTGAACTGGCCCACGTTGACCGCGTCGTTCGCGTTCACGCCCGCCGCGACGCCGGTCAGCACGCGGTCGCCCGCCGTACCGGAGAAGTTCACGCTGGTGCCGCCCGAATCCTTTCCGACCGTGATCGCGCCGTTCGGGTCCTGCTGCTGCACGAGGCCGGCCTTGCCGTTCGCGATGTTGGTCACGCTGCCTTGCAGGTTGGAAATGTCGGTGGTGTTCTTCGACACCTGCTGGTTGGTCGCATAGAGCTGCGAGCCATTCACCGCGTCGGTGCTGGTGGCGCTCAGCGTGCCGGCCTGCACGTTGGTGATGCGCGTGCCGCCCGCGCCGCCGAGCGTGATCGTGCTCTTCGAGCTGTCGTCGTACTGCACCGCGAGCGCGCCGAGCTGGTTCAGGTTCGACTGCACGTCCTTCAACTGCTTCACGTTCACCGCGTCGGTATCGCTGGTGCCCGCCGCGACGTTCTTCAGCACGACGGCCGAGGTGGCGTCGCCGCCGACGAGCGACACCGAATTCAGCCGGTTGCCGCTCGCGTCGACGTCGTACTTGACGACGTTCTTCACCGCTTCGCCGGCCTGGTTCGACACGTTGGTGATCTGCTGTTCGAGCGTGGTCTTCACGCCGGACAACTGGCCGCCGTTGACCGCATCCGTGCTGCCCGCGGCGACGTTGCCGTCGGCCACGTTGGTCAGCTTCGTCGGCGCACTGCCGCGCGCGGCGTTGAACGCGCCGAGCGTCGGGTCGAATTGCAGTGCATCCTGTTGCAGCCCGGCGATCGCCGCCGTGTTGCCCGCGATATTCGTTTCGGCATTGTCGATGCGCGTTTCGTGATTCGCGAGCGTCGTCGTGTTGCTGCCGACCCGGCCGTCGAGGTTCGTCAGCGCGTCGCCGACGTTGTTGAACGCACTGCCGCCGATCTTGTAGTTCGGTGCGCCGATCGAGCCGTCCGGGTTCGCCGTCGCGCCGCCGCCGAGCGCGGCCGCGGTGCCGTCGGTCGCGCGCCGCAGTTGCGCGCCGTTCACCGCGTCGGTACTGCCGGCCGCGACGTTGCCTGCCGCGACGTTGGTCACGCGCACCGGATTGCCGCCGTTGCCTGCACCGAGCGATACCTGCTGCTTGCTCGCATCGTCGTATTTCACGGCGAGCGCGTCGAGCTGGCTCGTGCCGTCGTGAATCGCCGCGTTCAATTGATCGACGTTGACCGCGTCGGTGCCGCTCTTGCCGGCCGCGACGTTGCTGATCAGCTGCGGGCCGTGGCCGCCGTGGCTCGCATCGTACGCGCCGAGGCCCGGGTTCCATTGCAGCGCGTCCTGCTGGAGCGCCGCGATGTTGCCGGTATTCGTCGTCACCTGGTTGCCGACGGTCGTGATCGACTGGTTGAGCGCGTCGGTCGCCTTGCCGAGCTGGCCGACGTTCACGGCATCGCCCGCCGCCACGCCATCCGCGACGTTGTGCAGGCCGACCGGCGCCGTTGCGCCCTTGCCGCCGAGCGTGACGCCGCCATGCGCATCGTCGTCGTACTGCACCGCATTCTTCGTCGCGTTGCCGATCTGGCTGGTGATCGACGTGCTCAGGTTGCCGAGCGTCGTGCTGAGGTTGTTCGTCACGCTCGTGCTGAGCGATGCAAGGCCGCCGTTCAACTGGCCGACGTTGACGGCGTCGTGCGCGTCCTTGCCGTCCGCGACGTTGTGCAGCGTCGTGCCGTTGGGGCCGGCGAACGTCACCGAGTCGAAGCCGCTCGCGCCGTCGTACTTGACGTTGCGCGTATCGGCCGCCTGCAGGCCGGCGATGTTCGAGGCCGCCGTGCTCAGCGAGCCGTTGATGCCGGTCACGCTGTTCTGCAGGTTCGTGATGTTCGACGCCGCCGTCGAAATGGACGTTTGCAGCGGCGTGAGGCTACCCTTCAACTGACCGACGTTGACCGCGTCGGTATCGGCCACGCCCGCTGCCACGCCGCCGATCGTCGTGCCGGCGGCGCCGTCGAGCGCGATCGCCGCATGCGAGTCGTCGGTGTATTTGACGACGTTCTTGGTGGCCGTGACGATGCTCGTGCTGAGGCTGTTGCCGACGCTGGTCACGCGCTGGTCGACGTTCGAGATCGTGGTTGACAGCGAATTGCCGACCGACGTCACGCGTGCATCGACGTTGCCGATGCCCGTGCTCAGCGTACTGTTCACGTTCTTCAGTTGCTGGACGTTGACGGCATCCGTATCGGCCGCGCCCGCCGCGACGTTCTTGAGCTGGCGTTCGCTGCCGAGCGCGCCGAACGACACCGCGCCGCCGACCGGTGCGGCCGTGCCGCCGAACACCGGCGTGCCGCCGTTGTTCGCGCCGACGCTGCCCGAGCCGATCGCCACCTGGTTGTTGTCGTTCGTCTGCGCGCCGGCGCCGATCGCCACCGACTGCGTGCCGCCGGCACGCGTCTGCGTCGCCGCGTCGTACGATGCGCCGGCCGATACGCCGTCGCTCGACGTCGGGTTCGCGCCGCCGATCGCGACCGAGCGGTCGCCGCTGGCGAGCGCCGAGTGGCCGAGCGCGATCGAACTCGTGCCGTGCGCATCCGCGACGTTGCCGAGCGCCATCGAGAAATCGCCGACCGCCGCCGACTGACGGCCGATTGCCAGCGCGGTATTACCCTGCGCGACCGCCACCGTGCCGATCGCGGTGGCCGAGTTCGCCAGCGCCTGCGAACCGACGCCGATCGCGATCGCGCCGCCGCTGCTGGTGCCGCCCTTGCTGCTCGCATTCGACTGGTCGCCGATCGCGATGCCGCTGGTGCCGGCCTTCGCATTGGTGCCCTGCGTCACGTTCGCGGTGCTGACCGCCACGTAACTGCCGTTCTTCGTTGCCACGCATAGCGGGTTGGTGCCGTCGATACACTGGCCGTTCAGCGCGTTGTCGGGGTTGCCGCGGTCGACGAAATTGTCCGCATGGGCGGCGCCGGCGATCAGCACACCCGCACCCGTGAACATCGCGGCGGCGAGCGCCGAAATCTGCTTCCTCTTCATGGTCTTCTGCTCCGTTGTGTAGCGTCTGGTTTGAATACGGACTACTTACTTTTATTGACAGCTTCGACTTCGATTACGGTTGAGACTTCTCTCGGAAGTGGATTCCACGGCCCGGACACAAGCCATGTCGAGACGACACGTATCGCGCACGCTCGTTTCGACAGGGCGTTCGAAAGCCCCGGGCATGTCGTCGGTTCGACGTCCCGTTCCGCTAATCCGGCTATTGCATTAGGAATACGTATTGATTCTTATGGACGAGTCTTCCCCCGGCTGAATCCGGAGATCCAACCCGTCGTCATGAACATCCCCGATTTGTCGTCGCGCCGACCGCGACCCACCACGCTTCTTTTATTTCATCCCCGGCAACCGGGTTCCATTTCCGTGCAGCAAGCATGTGCCTGGGCGAGCATCAATTGATGCGCAGGCCCCGGGTCTGAAAACGTCCGTCGCCGCTTTCGGCACTTCCGCTGCCCTGCTCCACCCGTCATTCAAAGTTCGGACGAATTATGAGACACGAGATTAAATTATTAAAGCCGACATTCTTTATAGATTGTAAAATCTAAAATATTCAACGACTTACGTAAAATATACTCATCTCGCAAACGATTTCGCACCCATGCCGTTATTCAAAATCTTTTACCGGGCGGATAAATACTTTGCCAAAGCGGATTCAATTAAAAAACTTTCCGAAAAAGGCGACCTCGAAACCGGCCGACTCGGCGCTTTTACGCCGGATATACGCGTAAACCACGAGCATTGACGCACATCGACGCTTCACGCTCCTGTCGCAAACCGCCATTTTCGATAATCGTGAAGGGTGAATCGTGCGAATAGGGCCGCCATGTCTGGCCGGATTCGAAATATGCTCCTACAATTCCGCTCGCACCGATTCCGGCAGTCGCGATCATTTCCACGCGAGCACGGCAATCCCTCGCGTGTCGACTGGCTTGGCGATCAAAACAACGAACGCCGTGCGATGCGCCGAGCGATTGCCTGCCGCGCGGTTCCGCCCTGTACGGATTCGATGCGAGCATGCGATGCAATGGATGCATCGCCACAGAGCGGCTTCCGACGTTTCCTCCGCACCGGGCAGGCCACCCGCGGAAACGCAGTCAACCGCCTTTTCACAACAGGTGCACGATGTCTTCATCGATCTCCGCATTGAGCGACGCGCATATCCTGATCGTCGACGATCAACCCGACCAGCTAAGGTTGCTGATCGACATCCTGCGCAGCACGGGATGCCGGATCAGCATCGCATTCGACGGCACGCAAGCGTGCCAGCGCGCGCAGGCACTGATGCCCGACCTGATCCTGATGGACGTGCGCATGCCGCGCATGGACGGCTTCACCGCATGCCGTCTGCTCGCCGCCGATCCGCTGACGTGCGCGATCCCGGTCATCTTCCTGACCGTGGCCGACGCATTGCACGAGCGGCTCGAAGGGCTCGAGATCGGCGGCGTCGACTATGTGGTGAAACCGTTCGAGCCGGCGGAAGTGATCGCGCGGATTCGCGTGCAGCTCTCGCGCACGAAACGCGAACGGCCGGCCGCGGCGCAACAGGTGCAAGGGCCGTCCGCGGGCGGCAAGGAGGACGACATCATCGTTCGCGCGGCGATCCGCCACTTGTCGCGCACGCTGAACGATCCGCCGACGGTGGAAGAACTGGCGCGTGCGGTCGGCACGCACGAAAAACGCTTGTCGCGTGCGTTTCGCGACAATCTCGGCCAGACGGTGTTCGAGTATCTCCGCTACGAGCGGCTGCGAATCGCGCAGGATCTGCTGGATTCCACCTCGCTCAGCATCGCCAGCATCGCGAAGGAAATCGGCTTTTCCA
This sequence comes from Burkholderia sp. E168m22, assembly GCF_001319805.1. NCBI lineage: Bacteria > Pseudomonadati > Pseudomonadota > Betaproteobacteria > Burkholderiales > Burkholderiaceae > Burkholderia > Burkholderia sp. E168m22. The sequence goes on along the minus strand of NZ_BBSK01000147.1, from coordinate 5,034 downwards.
CGCCGGCCAATTTCGCGACCGCCTTTCGCGAACGGTTCGGCATCACACCGACCGAATGGCGCCGCCAGGGCCACGCGGGTGCGCGCGCCGCGGCCCGGCAGCCGCAACGCCGCGCGTAGGCCGATGCAACGCGAGGGCGCTTACCAGTTGTATTTCGCGCTGGCCAGCACGGTCCGCTCGTTGCCGAACACGCACACCGCGTACGACTGGCAGCCGCTCACATAGCGCCGGTCGAACAGGTTCGCGACGTTCACCGCGAAACGCCAGCGCGGCAGGTCGTAATGGATCGCGAGGTCGTAAAGCGTCGCGCTCGGCACCGTCAGCGAATTGTCGGGCGCGCCCGCCGACGCGCTCTGGTAGCGCACGCCACCGCCGACGCCGAGGCCCGCCAGCGCGCCCGTATGCCAGGTCCAGTCGGCCCACATCGACGCCATCTGCCGCGGCAGCGGCACGGACACTGGCCAGTGATTCAGCGATACGTCGTTCGCCTGCACGTTCTTGACGTCCTGATACGCATACGACGCGACGATCGACAGCCCGTGCGTCACCTTGCCGACCGCGCTCAGCTCGATGCCGCGCGAGCGCACCTTGCCGGTCTGTACCGACGTCGTGGCGGTCGGGTCGAGATTGACCGGCGTCGGCGTCACGACGTTGGTCTGGTCGATCTGATACACGGCCGCGTTCAGCATCAGGTTCCGGCCGGCCGGCTGCCAGCGCAGCCCGGCCTCCGTCTGCGTGCCGCGGGTCGGTTTCGGCAAGCCGCCGCCGAACATCCGCACGCCGATGACGGGATCGAACGACGTCGAATAGCTGACGTAAGGCGACAATCCGGCGTCGCCGCGATAGGTGAGCCCGACCCGCCCGGAGAATGCACTGACGTCCTGCTGCGCATGCGTGCCGGCGGTGCGGTCGTCGAAGCGCGCATTCACGACATCCTCGCGGCCGCCGAGCGTCAGCGTCCAGCGCTGCCAGCGGATCTGGTCCTGCGCGTACACGCCGACACCGTTCATCGCGGTGTACTGATCGACGTGGCCGAGCGACGTCGGGCCGGAGAAGATCGCGGCCGTCACGGGCCGATAGACGGGGTGGTACAGGTCGAGCGACGGCGCGAGCGCGAGCCATACGCTGTTGGTCGTCGTCTGCCGGTCGAACTGCACGCCGAACAGCAGCGTGTGTTCGAGCGACCCCGTGCCGAAGCGCGCCTGCGCGTGGTTGTCGATGTCGAACCGGCTGTAGTTGAGCTGGAACAGCCCCGCGAAACGCATCATGTTCGTCGTGCTGCGGGGCGCGAGGCCGTTGCCGAACACCGTCGCATCGTCGAGCGACAGGTGCGACCAGCGCACGTCCTGGTGCAACGACCAGATCGCATTCACGCGGTGTTCCAGCGCGTAACCGAGCGACCATTGCTTCTTGCGATAGTCGTTGAACGACGGGTCGCCCATGTAGAGGTCCTGCGACAGGCGGCCGTTCGGGTTCGGCAGCACCGTGCCCGATGCGGGCAGGAAGTTCGACGAGATGTCGCCGCTGTCCTGCAGGAACGTCGCGGAAAGCGTCAGCGACGTGTCGGCGTTCGGCCGCCACCGGAACGACGGCGCGAGCGCGACGCGGCGGTCGCCGTTCGGGCCGGTCACCGCGTTGCCGTCGCGCGCGATGCCGACGAATCGGTAGGCATACTTTCCATCCGGATCAAGCCTGTCGCCGACGTCGAGCATGGCTTGCTTGCGCGCATCGTTGCCGATCTGCACGCCGGCTTCGCGCACGCGCTCGCCGTCGGCGAGTTTCGTATGTGCATCGACGATCGCACCCGGCTCGCCCGCGCCGTACAGCACCGACGTCGGCCCTCGCAGCACCGCGATCGAGTCGATCGTGTACGGATCGACGCGCCAGTTCGCGATCACGGCCGTGTTCGGCGCCGGCAGGCCGTCGACGTACAGCGTCGGCGTGAAGCCGCGCAGCGCCGCATACCAGTCGGTGCGGCTGTCGGCGCCGAACGTCGCGAAACCCGGCACGTAGCGCAACGCCTGGTTCAGGTCGGCCGCGCCGGTCATGTCGATCTGTTGCGCGGTCACGAGGTTGAGCGTTTGCGGAATCTCGTCGACCGGCGTGTCGGTCTTGGTGCCGGTGGCGGTGCGCCGCCCGACCAGTCCGACGGACGAAGCAGCATCGACCGGCCCTCGCACGTCGATGGCCGGCAGCACCGCCACCGCCGCGCCCGGCGCCGGTGCCTGCGCGTGCGCCGCGCCCGCGGCGGCCACGCACCACGCTCCGCCTGCCGCGATCGCCCGCGCGCGCCGCCCCGTCCCTGTCTCCATCCACATCGTTTCGATACTCCGTCGTGCTGGGTTGGCCCGTTCGGCCGGATCGGCGGACCGCGGGTCGCCGGGGTCCGTCCGGTGGTGTCGTGATTGCCGTGCTGGCGAAGGCAGTGAGGCGTGGAGCGTCGGGATGCACCGTCCGGTCGCGCCGTTCGCGAGCGCAGCGATCATACCGGCCGAACGTGGCGCGGTCTTTAAAAAAATCAAATCGACGAAGGCGGAGGCACGCAGATTGCTCGTCGCACGGACCGCACCAGGAACCCGGCGCAACCGGGCATCGACGTGACACGCACATCCGGCAGGATTCACATCGGCATTTCAGGCTGGCGCTACCCCGGCTGGCGAGGGACGTTCTATCCGGCCGACCTGAAACAGGCCAGCGAGCTGCAGTATGCATCGGGCCGCATGCAGACGATCGAGATCAACGGCACGCACTACAGCTTGCAAGCGCCTGACAGTTGGCGGCGCTGGTACGCCGACACACCGCCCGGGTTCGTGTTCAGCGTGAAAGGCTCGCGCTATCTGACGCACATGCTGCGCTTTCGCGGCGAAACGGCCACGACCGCGTGCGCGAATTTTTTCGCTCAGGGGCTGTTCGCGCTGAAGGACAAGCTGGGGCCGCTGCTGTGGCAATTTCCACCGTCGCTGCGTTTCGATCCGGCGCACATGGAACGCTTCCTGAGCCTGCTGCCGCCCGACACGGAAGCGGCGCTCGCGCTCGCCCGACGGCACGATGCGCGGGTGCGTGAACCGTATCTGCAGATCGACCGCAAGCGAGCGTTGCGTCATGCGGTGGAAGTGCGGCACGACAGCTTCGTGGACCCGGCGTTCGTGAAACTGCTGCGCCGCCACAAGGTCGCGCTCGTCGTGTCGGATTCGACCGAGGCGTGGCCGCAGTTCGAGGATCTGAGCGCACGCTTCGTCTACATCCGGCTGCACGGCACCGAAACGAAGTATTCGGGCGAATACGCCGATGCGGCACTCGAACGATGGGCGCGCAGAATCGAAGCGTGGAGCCGGGGCACGCAGCCGGACGATGCGCGTCTCGCCGCACCGGCGCTGCCACCGCCGCGCGCGGCGACGCGCGACGTGTACTGCTATTTCGACAACGACACGAAAACGCAAGCGCCGTTCGACGCCGGGCGGCTGATGGATCGGCTCGGGCTGCATGCGCACGATGCGGCGCCGCAATGAAACGCTCGGCAGGCTATGACCATCGGGAATGTCGTCCGCCGTCGCATGGGCAGGCGCGCAATATGCTCCTGCACTCGCGGATCGCGCCCTTCATCGCGCTCGCCGCGCGCCGGTAAATTTTGCAAGACCGGCAACCGGCATCATGGGCCAATACTGCAAGGAGAAAAACGATGACCCTGCTTATCTATCTGGTCGGATGGATCATCTTCATCGGCGGCGTCGCCTGGGGTTTGATGACGCTGCACGTCTCTCAGCACATCATCGAGATCGTGGCCGTCATCCTGTTCGGCATCGCGGTCATCACCGGCGCGACGCGCGCCCGGAATCGCGACCGGTCGTAGTGTCACGGCGCGTCGCGCGCCGGTAGTCGCTCGTTGCGTCGGGTTCGACGTGCGAGCGTCAATCCGATTCTTCGCATTCCTTACGCTTCTGGTCGATCTAGCGTGGGACGTCGTGCGTCATCGCTACGGTGGCGATCTGCAGTCGAATGCAAAGCGGCGCGTCAGCGAAACGAGCAAGCGGGAATCCCGAATCGTGATCCCGCCGTGCTTGTACGTGACGCGCCCGAATGTTCCCGGCCACCCATTGACTGCGGCGGCCGGGTGCTCACGTCGCTTACTTCCTCGGCAGCGGCGCGGTCAGCGAGCTGACGAGCGACGTCACCGGCGCCAGCAGACCGCCGCCTGCCCCGGCACTGCCCCCTTGCGCGGAATCGCTGTTCAGCGAAACCGCCAGCGCCGGGAGCACGCCGGCCACCGATCCGACAGCCGAACCGACCGAATGCACCGCCGCGTTGGCGATCGTCGCGCCGCCGGAGACGAGCGCGCCGACTGCATTGGTCGCGCCGCCGACCGCACCGGCCGCCGTGCCACCGTTGAGCGCGACACTCAGTGCCGGAAGCGTGCCTGCGATCGCGCCCGTCGTGCTGGTTACGGTGTTCGCCAGCGTACCCGTCAGGCCGGTCGTGACCGCCGCGAGGGAGCCGGCCGCGCCGGTTGCGCCCGTGAGAACGCCGGTTCCGGCGCCGGCGATGCCGCCTGCGCCGCTCGTGGCCGATCCGATCAATGACGTGACCGCCGATGCGAGCGGCGTGATCGCCGCCGTGCCGCTGCCGGCGACGCCGGTTACCGCGCCGGACACTGCGCCGATCGCGCCGGTGGCGGCACCAACCGGCAGCGATCCGCCGAGATTGCCGACGATGCTCGTGATCGGCGTGATCAGCGCGCCGCCGTTGCCCGCGACACCGGTGACGGCGTTGACGACACCCGTGCCGGTGTTGGCTACCGTGCCGACGATGCTGCCGAGACCGCCGGTCGCGCCACCGACACCGCCCAGTGTGCCAGTCAGTGTTCCGACTGCGCCGGTTGCCGTGTTCGCCACCGTACTGACGACGCCACCAAGACCACCGGTCCCGCCTCCAACACCACCCAGTGCGCCGGTCAGCGTTCCGACTGCGCCCGTGGCCGTGTTCGCCACCGTGCCGACGACGCCGCCGAGGCCGCCGGTCCCGCCACCGACGCCGCCC